>CAZKCK010000146.1:0-7081 GCA_964550695.1 uncultured Bacteroidales bacterium
AAAAAACGCAACAAGTAGTCCTTTGGGATGTCCTTTTAACATAATTAGAGTTTTAAGTGATTTAATAATTTGATTAGCAATATCTTAACGTAACTAGTGTGTAATGTTTAGGGAATCCTGACCCTTTACATCGTAAACAGTTCATCAGCAAAAATATAAAAAAATCCTTCACAATGTTATCAGGTTTCACAAAAACAAGTTTGAACTTTTTCTTTTTGTCCCGGCACCAACATTGGCATCTCATTCTCAGGTTTACATTTTAAACCGCATTGTGATCACAACCGTAAAATTGTCAGTAGTTTTTGGAAGACTATAAGTGCCATACCGGTACGCCGCCCCTATACCAAGATTATAAAACCCCATATTCAGCAGGTTGTGAATATTCAGACCCGATTCAACATATCCTTTCTCAGGAATCTTAAACTGAATATTCTTATGATATTCTAAATTGTTCATCTTACCAATCAGGAAGTTTGAAGTAATCTCAAATTCAGGCTGAAAATGTTTTGTGCGTAACAAGAGCTTTCCGAAGTCATGCGACAGAAACAAAGCGAGGTAACGATCCGAATAAAACTCATTCATCCGCATGGTGGCAAAACTTCCCGGGGAGTAAACCGTAAAATGCCCATATGCCGCTCTGGCATTAAACAAGTTGCAAATCGGTGTATTCCCGGATATCCATCCCGCATCAGTCCTGATGGTTGTTTTACCGAAATACTTCGCATAAAATGACTTTACAATACTTACATCAAAACGGTTGTAGGCATATTCACCGCCAAACGTGTTTATTCCTTTGGTAAATTTCACATACACCAAAGGGTAGTCAGTTCCGGTTGAAATTTTTGAACGGGTAGTCTGCATAAACTTTTCCCTGTAAGCCCACCGGAATCCCACAGTAGCTTCGGTAAATTTAAAAACATCATCAGTCGCCGTGGGGCTTGAAAAAGCATACTCGTAACCAGGTTTTTTAACCAGTGTTGCCATACTAACATGAAACATCACATAACGCATTGTTCTGAATGACAAGGCAAGTTTATGTGATTCAAGATGATCCATACGGTCAACAAGCAATTCGCGGAAGAAGGCACCATCAGTAAGCGTTTTTTTCTGTTCAAAAAACACCGTGGCTCCGGATTCAAGTACATCGTTCCGGTAATCATAACGCAACGCAACATCATGGTTCTGATTAATCAACAAACTGGCAAATCCACCATATTTTGAAGTTTTATCCTTAAATCCATAACCCCAGTAGCCACCGGCTTTGTACCTTTCAGATAGCGTATTTGAAGTTTCAAGACCAAGTCCGGCATAAAAACCTTCATACCCGTTATACCTCAACAACTTATTAATATCCAAATCAACATAACCCATCGGAACGCGTGCGTTCAGCAAGGTTTCAATTACCCCGGCCATACGGTCAAAATTGTGTTTACGCCCTACACTGTCAATAAATCTGTAGGTTTCCCTTTCGCGGGCACCCAATGAATCAATCCGGTATATTTCCCAGAAATCATCATTTCGTTTGGCAGCACCTCCGTCAACTTTGATTTCAACATGCCCGAACATACTTTTGTTAAGACCCGGCTTCAGGTTGATATCTTTAATGTATGTATGGCCATTGGCGAGCATTTTCATACTCCTTTGACCTGATTTTACCTGAGCCATTTTAAATATCAGGTCGGTATTCATCTGGTCAGGAAACCACAAACCTTCTGGTAAAAATTTGTATTGCTGTTGAACCCTGATGCTCAGCCCATCGGTTTCTTCGTCAGGTTCTGCTATAACATTACGGATTGCCCAGCCATTGTTGCTAATCTGCAGAACACCTTTGAGGCCGTCAAAATTTTTGCCTTTCAGGGGCCTGAAAGAAATTACAAATGTGGTATCATTTTCTGACCAGAGCGTGTCTTCAATCTGAAAAAAATATTTGGTCAAACTACCGTTGCTAATGGGATTGATATAATTCTTGTCGCCGATTTTAAGCACTTCATCATAAAATGAAGATGACTGCAACTGTGTTAGCAGAAACACAAACACAGGATCTTTAAATCCGGAGACTTTTGTGGCTACAACTTTATCGAGTTTATGTGACGGCGCCATATACTTTTTGTTGACCACGTTTTCAATGATAAAAAAGTCGCGTTTTGCAAGAAATTTTTGGAGTTCCCGATCGCTTGAATCAAGTTTTGAAGGATCCACCTGCAACAGTGAATCGGCATCCACCGTAAAAACCATTTTTTCATAAGCCATATACGAGAACTCCGGAAGGTTTTCATGGTTGTTAATATCCTTATGGTTGATGGCATTGCTGATGATACGGTGTGCCGGGTTCATACCGGGCAGAATGATTACTTCTGACAACTCCACTTCCTTTCCATCGAGCATGATTTCAAGATTTTTCACCTTACCATCAATGCGAAAATTTTTTGTTTGATAGCCCACATAACTCAGTTTCAGATAATTAATCTGATCATTGCTTTGAATTGTAAACCTTCCGTCGATATCAGTAGAACATCCGCTGCGGCTATCGTTTGCAAGAATATTCACAAATGCCAGCGATTCATGGGTGCGGGCATCAAACACCCTGCCTGACACAATATTTTGTGCTGATATCCTGACAACCAACAAAGTAATCAGAATCAGCAGAAATGTTTTCTGCATGCATTTATATTTTTTCCAAAATCCTCCTATACAGCGAAATATGCTTCGAGGGTTTCGAGGGTTCCTTCATTGGTCTGAAGGTCATGAACTACCAGCCCTTTCTCAAGCACAACTATCCGTTCGCATACTTCGGTTACATGATTCAGGTCATGGCTCGAAATAAGCATGGTCACCTTACGTGTATCCTGTTCCTGCTTCAACAGGTGCTTTAGCCTGATTTGTGAAGAAGGGTCGAGGTTGGTAAAGGGTTCATCAAGTATGAGTATTTCAGGCTTTGACATAAGGGCCGCAGCAATCCCCACTTTTTTCTGATTGCCTTTTGAAAGGTCGCGGATGTATTTCTTTTTGCCGAGAATTTCATCGTTGAAGAAGTCTTTGAATCTGGCATAAAACTCCTCTGTATCTCCTTTACTCATATGGTTCAGTGAGGCCACAAACTCAAAATACTCATTTGGTGTAAGAAAATCGATGATAAAACCTTCATCAAGATATGAACCGGTAATATGTTTCCAGTTTTCTGATTTTGAAACATCTTCACCTTTTGACAACACCTGACCGCTTGAAGGTTGAATCAGGTCGAGTATCAGTCTGAAAAAAGTGGTTTTGCCTGCACCATTGTTTCCAACCAAACCAAAACTTTGCCCTGAAGGGACTTCAAGAGATTGAATATTAAGCACTTTTGTGCCACTATAAACTTTTGATAAATCGTTAACCTGTATCATGGAAATAGTTTTCAAATGATTAATAATCCTGACGATAACCTTCGGCTATCTGATATTTTCTTGAAATAAAAAATTTTCGCGTTGCAGCAAGTATTGACTGTGTAAGTATTACACCCAACAGCCCGACTGCACCTACACTTACGATTCCCCATATCTGCCCGGCAAAAAAAGCTACCAGCATATAAATCAGTACAGGAAGCAACATTACCGGTATGGCAATCAGAAACTGCTTTGCTCCTACCCCCTGGTAATTAAACATGGCACTGCCGGCCAGATTGATTCGTTTTTGGTTAAAGGCCGAGAAAAACATATAAATGTGAACGTTCACTCCAATATTGAACAGAAAGGCTGCTATATTAATGTAAAGAATATGCATTCCAAAAAACGCATACGGGGTAGTCAGAATAAAAGCCACAATTGTAGGGATAACAAGTATGTAGTATTTTGCCCTGAAATAGCGCTCAAAATCAATACTTTTTGTAAGAATCGTATCAAAATAACTGCTTTCCCAGGCCACCAGAAACTGCCCATAACTGATCATAAACCCACCGGTAACAAACAAACCGGCAAAAATCAGCCAGCCATAAACCTCTTTGTACATAGGGTTCGGGTAAAAGAAAAAGCCATAAAGCAGTAAAAGCGGAGCCATCACCAGGGTTGAACGGGTACGCTTGTTACGCAGCATCAGTTTAAGTTCCACAACAATCAATTCGCCTATGGTTCCGAAGCGTTTCAGGTAATTCACACGGGTTTCGGTATCCACTTCTTTTTTACCACGCTCAATTTCTTCAAGATAGAGCCGGTTTACCATTCCGTTGAAATTCACTTTATAAAGAATAACCGGAAGAGCCATAAAGGCAATGCAACTTACAGGATGCTGCAAAACGATGTTAAAGGTAAGTTCAGAAATCATCATCAGGGGTACGATCCCGAAATGGTCAAGAACAGCAACGCCTGCAAACAAAATTGCAATCACCAGCACAACCCATGATTTGTCAGTAAGCTGACGCTTGATATATAATGTAAAATAGTTGTTAAAAAACACGATAGCCATAATGGTCAGCAACCATGGCAAAGTACTGTATTCAGGGAAATCACCCACCATCCTGATAAAAAATGGCAGAAAAATTAAAGCCGGTAAAAAATTCATGATTGAAAAAACTGTTCTCAGAAGCAAAAAGTGAACAAGCCGTTTTTTGCTGAGCGGAAGATGCAAATAAGGCCGTGCTGCCAGAACCGGGATTTTTTGTACAAAAAACCTGATAACCAGATCGAAAATAATGTAATACAGCAATAAGCCATTCAGTTTTTCAACAATCCATTCGCCTTCAACATCAAATGATTCAGTGATGATTTCCTTGAGTGCGCCACCAAGCAGGACCAGTACCAACATCATATAAACCACAAACAGGCCTAAAAAAATATTGATCAGCACATTTTTCTGCCAAATGGATGATCGCATTGATTCTTTCCACTTGTGAGAGATAAGCCATTTAAACATATTATTCAATTTTGGGTGTGTAAAAATAGTATGATTTATGTAAAAAAAATAAATTTTCGTTATTTTTTTAAATTATTGACAGTAAATAAGATATTATAAAAAATAATGTGTACCTTTGCAGCAAATTAATATCACACAATGAATAAAGGAACAGTAAAATTCTTTAACGACTCTAAAGGATTTGGATTTATTAAAGACGAAGATTCAGATAATGAATACTTTGTACACGTATCAGGTTTAACATGCGAAGTCAGAGAAGATGACCAGGTTACCTTCGATCTCCGTGAAGGAAGAAAAGGATTAAATGCAGTAAACGTAAAATTGCTTTAACATATCTTCAGCACAATTAAATCTCAGCGCTTTACCTATGGTAAGGCGCTTTTTTGTTTTAAGAAACCCCCAAAACAATTTCAAATCAAAACGTGGTTTCTAATAAGATTCATAACTTTGCTACATAATCATAATCAACCGTTTTTGAATTAATCTACTGTTATTTAAGCTTTTAAAAAATGATAACCAACAACTTTATCAAGCGGCATAATGGCCCCCGTGGTGCCGAGGTAGAAAAAATGCTGGAAAAAATAGGTGTAAAATCTGTTGACCAGCTCATTAATGAAACTGTTCCTGAAAAAATCAGGCTCAGGAAAAACCTCAACCTTCCCAAAGGGCTCAATGAGTACCAGTTTTTGGCCCACCTGAAGGAAGTTGGAAATAAAAACAAGCTTTACAGGAATTACATAGGTATGGGTTACTACAACACCATTACCCCCGGCGTTATTTTGCGCAATATTCTTGAAAACCCGGGATGGTATACTTCCTATACCCCGTATCAGGCTGAAATATCACAAGGCAGGCTCGAAGCCCTGCTGAATTTCCAGACCATGGTCAGCGATCTTTCAGGCATGCCAATTTCAAACTGTTCACTTCTTGACGAAGGAACGGCTGCCAGCGAAGCCATGATTATGGCTTTCAACGCACGTTCACGTCAGCTGGTAAAACGCAATGCAAATAAGTTCTTCCTGTCAGAAGGGCTCTTCCCGCAAACAACCGAAATTATCAAAACAAGGGCAATTCCATTGGGAATTGAACTTGTAACGGGTTGCGCCAATAAAGCCGTTTTTGACAATACCTATTTTGGCGGTCTGGTGCAGTATCCTGATCAATATGGTCAGGTGAACGATTATTCAGAATTTGCAGAAAAAATGCACGCTGCCGAAGGAATGGTGGCTGTTGCTGCTGATATCATGAGCCTTGCATTGCTGACACCTCCGGGCGAATGGGGCGCCGATATCGTTGTAGGCTCAACCCAGCGCTTTGGCATACCCATGGGTTTTGGCGGCCCGCATGCGGCTTTTCTTGCTGCCAGAGACGAATTTAAGCGCGCCATGCCGGGCCGTATTATTGGTCTTTCGGTTGATGCTCAGGGAAACACTGCTTTGCGAATGGCATTGCAAACCCGCGAACAGCACATCAAACGTGAAAAAGCCACCTCAAACATTTGTACAGCACAGGCATTGCTCGCCATTATGGCTGGTATGTATGCTGTGTACCACGGCCCTGATGGCCTCCGCGAAATCGCCCGGCATATCAATATCCTTACCGGTGTTCTTGCCCAGGAAGTTTCTAAATACGGATACAAACAACTGAATACCAACTTTTTTGACACTCTTCGGGTACAGTTGCCTGAACAGACTGACACTGAAGCCATTCGCAAACTCGCACTTGAAAACAAACTTAATTTCAGGTATATCGATAAAAACACCATTGGCATAAGTATCGATGAAACAACCGAACTGGCTGATATAAATTTAATGCTGAGCATCTTTGCCAAAGCAGCCGGAAAAACCTACAGCGAATTTGTGTGTGTGCCTGCTGTTTGCGTCCTTATCCGCACTTTTGCTGAAAAATTCGACCGAAAAAGCAAATATCTGACACATCCGGTATTTAATACGTATCATTCAGAAACTGAAATGATGCGCTACATCAAAAAGCTTGAAATAAAGGACCTTTCACTCAACCGGTCGATGATACCGCTGGGCTCATGCACAATGAAACTGAATGCTGCTGCCGAACTGTTTGCTTTAAGCTGGCCCGAATTCAATTCCTTACATCCGTTTATTCCCGCCGACCAGGCTGAAGGATATTATTGGATGATAAATGAAATGAATAAGATATTCAGTGAGATTACCGGATTTGC
>CAZKCK010000146.1:7181-10452 GCA_964550695.1 uncultured Bacteroidales bacterium
AAAGACCGCCTCGCTGCCCTCATGGTAACTTATCCTTCAACGCATGGCGTTTTTGAAGAAGGAATTCTGGAAGTTATGGATATTATTCACCAGCATGGCGGTCAGGTTTACATGGATGGCGCCAACATGAACGCTCAGGTGGGACTGACCAGCCCGGGTTTTATTGGCGCTGATGTTTGCCATCTGAACCTGCATAAAACATTTGCCATACCACATGGCGGCGGCCGACCGGGCGTAGGGCCCATTGGTGTTGCTGCTCACCTTGTTCCTTTTCTGCCCAATCATCCCGTGGTAAAGGTAAGTGGTGACCAGGGAATAACAGCAGTATCCGCAGCTCCTTTCGGAAGTGCGCTTGTACTTACCATTTCATATGCTTACGTAAAACTGTTAGGTGGTGAAGGGCTTACAGAGGCAACCAAATTTGCCATTCTGAATGCCAACTATCTGAAAGCTTGTTTGCAGGATCATTACAAAATTCTTTACACCGGCACAAACGGGCATGTGGCACATGAAATGATACTTGATTGCAATAAATTTCACATGAGCGCTGATATTCAGGTTATTGATATTGCAAAACGTTTGATGGACTACGGATTCCATGCTCCTACAGTTGCTTTTCCGGTTCATGGCACGCTCATGGTTGAACCAACCGAAAGCGAACCGTTTGCAGAACTGAACCGCCTGGTAGAAGCACTGGTTGCCATTCGTGCTGAAATTGCTGAAATTGAGGAAGGAAAGGCTGAGAAAGCAGGCAATATTATTAAAAATGCACCGCATACTGCCAAAATGGTGACCGCTGACCAATGGAACTTACCATACACACGTCAGCAGGCAGCCTTCCCGATGCCATGGAGCGACAATGATAAATACTGGCCACCGGTAACCCGTGTTGACGATGCTTTTGGCGACCGGAACCTTGTATGTACCTGCCGCCCGGTTGAAGATTATTTATAATACATTTTCAGAATTTGTGAAAAGGGCGGTTTCTGAAAAGAGCTGCCTTTTTCATTTGTACACTAAAAAATCTTCAATAGCTGTATTGTGATTCAAAAAAAAGTTGCACCTTTGCAGCCTTGTTTTTCGTAAACAAAGTTAATTTAAAATCAAATACTTATGGCAGTTAAAATGAGATTGCAACGTTTTGGTAAAAAGGGCCAGCCCGTTTACCATATAGTAGTTGCTGACGGACGTTCACCACGTGATGGTCGTTTTATTGAAAAAATCGGGGTTTATAACCCTGTTACCCAACCGGCAGAAATCACTATCGATATTGAGAAAGCCCTTCATTGGATCAATGCAGGTGCCCAACCAACTGACACAGTGAATGCAATTTTGTCGTTCAAAGGAGTCCTATTGAAAAAACATCTGATGAAAGGTGTTGAAAAAGGAGCACTTACCGCTGAACAGGCTGATGCTAAATTCAATGCATGGGTTACCGAAAAAGAAGCCAAGATAAACTCAAAGATCAAGGAAAAACAACTTGCTACAAAAAGTGAAATTAAGGCCAGATTAGAAGCTGAAAAGAAAGTAAGGGAAGAAAAGGAAGCTGCAATTGCCAAAAAACTGGCAGATTTAGCCAAGGCCAATGCGCCCGCTGAAGAAGAAGCTCCTGAAGCTCCTGCTGCTGAATAGCTTAGGTCACAAAAATATCAACCCGGCCAGTCCTTCTGTCCGGGTTTTTTTGTATCTTGTTCACCCAAATAATACATTGCTGAAGTGAAAAAGGAGAATTGTACATTCATTGGCACCCTCGGAAAAACGCATGGACGAGAAGGTGCGCTGCTTTTACCCCTCGATGCTGATTTTGCCCGTACCCTGAAGGATATTAAGTTTATTCTGGCGGACATGAACGGTGGATTGGTGCCTTTTTTTATCAAAAATCTGAAGGTTGCAAACAATGCACTGATTGTTGAATTAGAAGATTATAATACTCCTGAAAAAGCCCGCGAATTTGTTGGCAGGGATGTGTATCTGCTTCCTGATCAAATGCCGCCGGCTGATGAAGAAAGATTTTATCCTCACGAAATTAATGGTTATCAGATAATTGATATTGAGAAAGGCTTGCTAGGCGTTGCCAACGACCTGCTGGATTATAATTCAAATGTGCTGATTCAGGCATTTGATGGTGATAATGAACTATTAATCCCGTTTAATGATGCGTTTATTCATAAAATAAACAAACGTAAAAAAATTATTGAAGTGAGTTTACCTGAGGGTTTGATTGGTTTAAACAGCTAAAATGTTCCGGTTTAAAAGATTTGCAGTAAATCACACCCAGAGCAGTATGAAGGTTGGTACCGACGCTGTATTGCTCGGCTCATGGGTAAATTGCACAAACTCAAAAACCATTCTTGATGTCGGTACCGGATGTGGCGTGATTGCATTAATGCTGGCACAACGATGCACGGCCTCAATACATGCCATTGATATCCACAGACCATCGGTGATTGAGGCTGAAATGAATTTTAAAAACAGTGACTGGAACAACAGGTTAACCCTGCAAAACATCGCATTTCAGCAATTCCGTAATGATTTCAGGTATGATTTAATTGTCAGCAATCCTCCTTTTTTCAGAAACTGCCTGAAAGTGAACGAACCAGCCCGTAACAATGCAAGGCATGATGATACATTGCCATTTGAGGCATTGATTGAAGCAGTAAAGCTGAACCTTGCCGATGATGGTATTTTTGCACTGGTGCTTCCGGTTGCTGAATTTTATGTTTTCGAAAGGCTGGCCGGTAATTCAAACCTATTTCCGGAACGCCGGCTCATAGTACAAACCAGAAGAAATAAGCCAGCTCTGCGCATTTTGGCCGAATTCAGAACCCGTCACCGCCCGTGCACTGATTCTTCAATAGATATTTATGATGAAAATGGTTCATTTACAAGTGCATATAAGATGCTGACCAAAGATTTTTATCTTGATTTTTAAACAAGTTTTTTCCAGAAAAGGCTATCTATTTATAAGGTCAGAACCGCAAAAAAACTTGCACGTGTACCCGACTTTGTTACGCCATTGTCAATTGTCAGCTATTCAGCAATAGTCATTTCCTGAACCAAATGGCTGGCTCCTGCAAATTTATCGATAATAAAAAGGCAGTAACGGATATCCAGACTGATGTTGCGGCACATTTCGGGATCGTACATGAGATCACTCATGGTACCTTCCCAGTTACGGTCGAAGTTGATGCCAACCAACTGACCATCAGCATTTAGGACAGGACTCCCTGAATTGCCGCCGGTGGTATGATTTGAAGCCGTAAAAGCAACC
>CAZKCK010000147.1:0-1625 GCA_964550695.1 uncultured Bacteroidales bacterium
ATTATAATTTTTCGTGCCGGCTTGTGGCGTTGTTTTATACCTGTTGGTGCTGTTTTTTTACGTTCTCAAATTAAGTTTTTAGTTTAGAAATGGTATAACGATTCCAATCCCAGAGGCGAATAAGTTGTTTCGCCAGTAGCGGTGGTAGTTGTGCTAAAACGCACTATTCAGTTTCTCCTGGGGCAATGCGGAAGTTTTATGGCCATGAAATCTGATACAGCCTCTACGCAATCGCTTGGTTCGCAACAGGTATGGCATACTCTTTTATAAGCCTTGAAATTTAATAGTTCAACCCCGTCGGATAAAAATCCTTCTTTTTCAGGTTCCTTTTTCAACAGATCCGTGCTTAAATACTTCTTGTTGTCATCCGGAAAAACCGTGACAATTACTTTTTCGTTGCCAAGTTTGTTCTGAATCTTCAAAGCTCCCAGAAAATTTGCGCCTGAAGAGATTCCGACACCAATACCAAGTTCGGCAGAAAGCTTCTGCGCCATGATAATGGAATCGCCATCATCAACAGCAACCACTTCATCAAGATGGTTGAAATTGATGATGGAAGGGATAAACTCATCAGAAATCCCCTGTATTCTGTGTTTCCCGACTTTATAACCAGTTGACAATGTAGGTGAATTTGAGGGTTCGAGCGGATGGACTTTAATGGTTGAATCCTGTTCTTTCAAAAATTTCCCGATACCCATAATTGTTCCACCGGTTCCCACTCCGGCAATAAATGCATCAGGTTTAATTTTCCTGTAACCCAATTGCCACCAGATCTCTTGTCCGGTAGTAAGATAGTGGGCATCAATGTTGTCATCATTTGAAAACTGGTTCGGGAGAAATCCATTTGTTGCTTTTGCGGCATTTTTAGCCATTTCAATGCTTCCAAGAAAGCCCCCTTCTTCCTTACTAACCAGCGTGATATTGGCTCCAAGACTTCTGATCAGATCTTTTCTTTCGGAACTCATCCAGTCGGGCATAAAGATATTTACCTGGTATCCGAAAGCCTTCCCGATAGCTGCAAACGAAATCCCGGTATTGCCGCTGGTTGCTTCGTAAATCTGCATACCCGGTTTCAGGATTCCACTGTCAGTAGCCTGGTTTAAGATGTGAAATGCCATCCGGTCCTTGATGCTTCCGGTCATATTCAAATTCTCTGCCTTCGCATATATTGTTCTGTTTTCACCCTGATACCTGAAATTAATTTTTAAAAGCGGGGTATTCCCGATCAGGCTTTTTAAATCCAGCATTCTTGAATTGGTCATAAATCGTATATTTTTGGTTGAAGTGTTGGTTGCGTGTTTATTATGGGGTACAAAAATAAAGAAACTTTATTTTAGAAATTTCGTGCACTGATGAATGTTCTGATGTATTGCAAATAAATAGTTATATGTATTAATATAACTTAAAAGCATTTTTGAGAATCCTGTGCAAATACCTTATTTTTAATAATATAGCGGGAAGAATAGAATTTTTTGGATTTGCAGCAAAACTGATGTAATTTTACAATCGGATAGAACCTATGGCTGAGAATGGCCCAAAACCTAACAATCATTCAGTGATAACGCTTAAGCATATTGGATTTATTTTAAACAAGCCCGGATTTATAGCACCAATTAGAAAACCCA
>CAZKCK010000147.1:1725-10358 GCA_964550695.1 uncultured Bacteroidales bacterium
CATATTGGATTTATTTTAAACAAGCCCGGATTTATAGCACCAATTAGAAAACCCAAATCAGAAATATCATGAAACGCCTGCTCTTAGTTATGGTACTCATGTTCATCATACATACCATATTCGCCCAAAAGGAATATCTGGAAATCGGGAAATACTATACCAAAGCCAAACTATCCCGCAAAATGATCGGTAATCTTAAAGTTCACAGTGTCATGCAAATAAATGACAGCACCCTTGAATATACCACCATTAAATATGGTGTTACCCTGAAACATCAGATTGCCGCAGACGAAGTGAAATATGTGTCAGTTAAAAACGGAAATTATGCCATTGAAACCGGTGCCGGTGTCGGTTTTTTTATGCTTGTAGGCGGGCTTCTGGATTACCTTCAGCTAAAAAGTCATAACCCCGGTTACAAATTTTCAGAGGATATAGGAGTAATTGCCGGATTAACGGCCGGGGGGATGGTATTGGGAACAATTGTGGGGGCTTTTACACCCAAATATCAGACACTGTACATTTATGAAAACCGAAAACTTTCGGTGAAAGTCCATCCATCCATCAACGGCAATTATTGTGGTGTAAGCATGAGTCTTAGCTTTTAATCACCAATCGGTTTGAGGCTGTTTCCGGAAACGGAATTCTGCCAGTTCAGGAGCGCATTTACCCTTTGGCAATCGTACTTCGTGTTTTAAGGGTTTGGGCAGGCTAATCAAACGTTTAGATTCATGTGTTTTTCAATTTTAGCCAATAATTCTGAAATCACCAGAGGTTTTGTGATGTAATCATTGCATCCGGCACGGATGGCTGAGTCTTTATCTCCGGCCAGGGCATATGCGGTTTGTGCTATGATTACCACCGAAGTATTAAAACCGCGTATTTTTTGTACAGCTTCAAGCCCATTCATCTCCGGCATTTTCATATCCATTAGTATCAGATTGATATCCGGATGGTTGCGACAGATTTCAACGGCTTCTGCTCCTGTTTTGGCATGCAGTGTTTCAAAGCTAAACTTTTTAAAGATCAATCCAAGCAATAAATCTGAAACAGCTTCATCTTCAGCAATCAGTATTTTTATTCCTGCCGTATTTCCATTAGGCTTGTCAACATTATACGTGGGTGTCATCACTGAAGCAGAAGTGTTTTTTAGGGCATTGGGTAGTGTAAAGCAGAAAACAGAGCCTTTGCCTTCGTTGCTTTCAACCCAAATCCGGCCACCAAGCAGTTCAACATAAGCTTGGCTGATGGCGAGGCCGAGGCCTGCGCCCTGAAAGGCATTTTTATCAGCTATATCTGCCTGCACAAATCGCTCAAAGATCGCACTCTGACGGGCAGTTGCTATGCCAATGCCTGTATCCTGAACAGAAAACTTCAGTGCGTTGGCATCCTTTTCAGCATGTAATAGTATCAATCCTGTTTTTGTAAACTTAATAGCATTGTCGATCAGGTTCGAAATGATACTGTTAAGTTTTTCTTCATCAGTAGCAAATAAGGCATTATCAGCGGTTATGCTTTGACGAAGGACAAATGCAATCCCTTTGGAATCAGCATAGGGTTTAAAGCGGTTATAGAGTGTGTTGGTGAGTGTTACGACATTTGTTTTGGAAATGCTCAATTTTGTTTGTCCGGCTTGAATTTGCGCTATTTCAACAATATCATTAATTGTTTTGATAAGCCTGTCAGAACTTTCATTGATGACGGTATAATACTTTTTTCGTTCAGCGTCAGATAAATCCTCATCCTGAATTAATTGCAGAAACCCGAGAATCCCATTAAACGGGGTTCTGATTTCGTGTGAAATATTGTTTAAAAATGCCGTTTTCAGTTTGTCACTTTCTTCGGCCCGTTCTTTGGCAAGTAGGAGTTCTTTGGTTCGTTCCTCAACCTTTGATTCCAGGTAATTGTTTGTTTCTATGATCTCAGTATTTTGATAATCAAGTTGTTGATTCAGGAAAAAATCGCGGCGTTTATAAAATTCAATGTTGTAGGCAGCAAACATTCCGATGATGTTGGCAGAAATAAAAAAGAAATTGTTGCTGATAATCATCTCAATACCGATAGAAGAAAAGAAAACTGATCCGATGTTGAATAAAATGAGGGTGATCCAACCTGCAATTGTTGCCAGAAAAAACCGCAAGGTGATGAAAAAATATCCGGCTGAAAAAATCAGCATCATTCCACCAAAATAAGTGAAATTTTCAGGGGAATTCACGGTCATGATTGTGATACCGACCCCGCCGGCAATAAAACAACTAAACAGCAGCGGTTGCCATACTTTTATAAAATATCTGGTAAACGACAGAAGAAATGTAAAAACAAATAACGGTATGACCACACCAAACCGGATAAAATGGAAAAGGCTGATAAATTCCTTTGCCACAAGTATGTCAAGGTAGCCGAAAATACCGTACAGAAAGGTTACTAGTATAAACGAAAACCGGAATTGCCGGATGGAGTTGTGAAAATATTTCAGTCGAAAGATTTCTTCATTTTGATCCGGGAATGCAAGTGTTATTCGGTTCAATTGCATGATACGTGTTGCATTGGGTTGCAATTTTTTGAAAACCAGTAGTTTTTTCATTTTATTTATCCCGGCATCAGGCCGAAGATCTGTTTAGGTGTTTCTGAATCAAGGCTATCAGGGCGTCAATTTTAACAGGTTTCGAAATATAATCGTTGCACCCGGCCTGTAAGGCTTTTTCCCTGTCGCCTGCCAGCGCATAGGCTGTTTGGGCAATAATCACTACATCCTTATTAAATCCGCGTATTTTACGTGTTGCTTCAAATCCGTTCAATTCAGGCATTTTCAGGTCCATGAGGATCAGATCAATGTCGGGATGTACGAGACTGATTTCAACAGCTTCGGCACCTGTTTTGGCGTGTAATACTTCCCGGCTTATAGTATTGATGGCCAAACTGATGAATAAGTCAGATTCATAGTCGTCTTCAGCAATCAATACTTTTAATCTGGTGATGAGATTTGTTTCCGCCGCCTGTACTGATTTGACCTTTAACCCGGGGGTTGATGTAACTTCGGTAGCATAGGGGAGGGTAAAGTAAAAAACCGAGCCCTTTCCTTCATCACTTTCAACCCAAATCCGTCCACCAAGCATTTCAACATAGGCTTTGCTGATGGCCAGACCCAGGCCTGCGCCCTGATATGCCTGTTTGTCAGCAATATCAGCCTGTATGAAGCGTTCAAAAATGGCTACTTGTCGGTCAGTGGCAATGCCAATACCGGTATCGCGCACAAAGAATTCCAGTTCTTTCATGCCAGACACTGAGCTAAAATTAACCACCGGTTTTACACGATACCCAAATTCAATTAAACCGGTTGATGTAAATTTTAAAGCGTTTTTCACAAGATTGGTCAGAATGGCATACAATTTTTCCCGATCGGTATATATAATTGACTGATGATCAGACAATGCCAGATTTTTTAAGAAAAGAACTTTTTTTTGCTCAATCTGTGGCCGAAAAAATGTATAAATGAATTCAATCTGATGGTTCACGTTCGTTTCTTTCACAAAAACATCCATTTGTCCGGCCTCAATTTTTGAAATATCAACGATGTCGTTAATGATGTTGAGCATACGCGTACCACTTTGTTCAATAATGTCGATGTATTTTTGTTGAGCGCTGCCCGAAAGTCCGGGTTTTTTGAGCAGCTCGGCAAAGCCCAGTATCCCGTTCATGGGTGTGCGTATTTCGTGGCTCATGTTTGCCAGGAAAGCAGATTTCAGGCGGTCTGATTCTTCGGCGCGTTCCTTGGCTTTAATCAATTCGGTTTCATTTTGTTTACGAATGGTTATATCTGAAGCAACACCAATGAGACCCAAAAGGTTTCCGTATTTATCCTTGATTGAGGTAGTAGAAAGATATACCGGAAACTCGCTTTCATCTTTTCTGATATTTAACAATTCACCTTTCCAACCACCCTGCAAAGTAGTTGGTAAAATTTCGTTCAAAAAATCGACGGTGTTATTGTTTGAACGTAGAAACCGGATATTTTTTCCAATCAATTCGTCAAAGTGGTATCCGTAAGTTTTTATAAATGCTTCATTTACAAAAAGGATGTTGTTTTCCAGATCGGTAATACTAACACATTCATTAACACTTTTTAATGACTGCGCAAGCATTAAAATTTCTGTTTCATCTCTTTTACGTTCTGTAATATCCTGAATCTGTACAAGATATCCGTCAATGGATTTGTTTTCCGGATTCAACAAAGGTGTAATAATATAATCGAAAAAGGCTTTTCCGGTTTTTGTTGTTTTATATTGATTAAGTTCCTTTACCTTCTCAAAATCGAACAACGCCTGATATGAAACAGAAACCCCTTTATGTAGTTTTTCTATCTTATCGTCATTCAGGCTGGTGCCATCAAAAAGGTTAAAATTCTGAATATCAGATGAGCCAGAAATTCCAAACATTTTTAAAGATGCCTTATTGGCGGTTATCTGCGTTCCATCAGCCCTGTACACCTCAATTCCAATGGGCGATTCGTCAAAGATTGTCCTGAATTTTTCCTCGCTTTCACGCAATGTTTTTTCTGCTTTCTTTCTTTTTGCTTCTTCTTTTAAGACCGCCCTGACCTTCGAAAGCGAATAAAAATAATAGGAAATGGTGATAAAGAGCAATAAAAAAATCAAAATGAGTCGGTTACGAAGCTTTGTAAGGGCAATATATATATCTTCTTCCTGATATGAGATAAGGATGGTCCAGTAAGTATTTCCGAGGGGTGCCCTGTAAAACGTCACATATTTTTGGATAAACTTAGGTTTTCCATTAACCATTCCCTCCTGCTCAATACCATTTCCTGCGCCATAGTTATCCTTTTTGATTGTTTCCAATAATTTGGTTGCCGAAGGATTATTTCTGGTATTTTCAAGATATGATTTTCCCTCGTGTCCGCTAATAGGGCAAAATATTTCGATGCCATTTTCGCTCAGTAACCATACTTTTCCTGTACCCCTTATTTTAATTTTTCCGAGGTATCGTTCGCCCAGTTTGTCAATCGGGATTAACATGGCAAGACTACCTGCATATTCTTTCCCGTTAAATATTGGAACATGCAGCGCAATTGCCAGATAACCCTGTACTGACATAAACACATCACTTAATACCGGTTTATGTGTGGCAATGATCTGATTAACATGTTTTTGGTATGAGATATCATTGCCAATAACTGAATGGTTTATCGGATAAGTATATAGGATAATTCCGCTGGAATCCACCCTTGTAAAGCCGGCAATAAGATTTTTATGATTTGCGCAAAAGCTTGCCATCAGAGCTTTTCCATCATCATTAAAATGAATAATGCTGTTTATTTTTGATAAAAAAGTAAGATCTGCCTGATAATCATTAAAAAATGAAGTGATGCCCTGTGCTGCAGTCTGGGCCAATATGAGTTGTTCTTTGTTAAATTCATTCACAGTTCTGCCTTTAATGTCGTCGTAAACCAGATAAAACAGCAAAAAGAATACAATCAGCACTACAGGAACAAGCAGATAACGGTTTGAAAATTCAAGTTTTATATTTGCAAAATTCAGTTTATACATGAAGTATTTCCTTTCCAATTTTTTCAGACAATACGGTTAATTCGTTAGCGTTCATTTTATTCCGTGGTTAAAAAAAGGTATTGTAAAACTGAATGTGCTTCCCTTGTCCACTTCGCTTTCTACCCATATCTTCCCGCCATGTTTTTCAACAAATTCCCTGCAAAGCAATAAACCCAGGCCGGTTCCCTTTTCGTTATTGGTACCTCTGGAGGTAAAGCTGGTTTCAATTTTGAATAGTTTTTTGATGGTTTCCGGGGTCATTCCAATGCCGGTATCGGTAACTGAAATGATGGTGAGGCCGGGCTGGGTTTGTATAGCTAGCTGTACATGGCCGTTTTTAGGAGTAAATTTTATAGCATTCGAAATCAGGTTCCGCAGTATGGTGCGAATCATATTTTCATCTGCATCGAGGATGATATTCTCAGGGACGGAATCAATGAAGCTGATGTTTTTTTGAGAAGCAGTGCTCTTTAATCCTTCAAATTCAGCACTAACAATATTTTTAAGAAGGAATTTCCGTGGTTCGAATGGGATCCTTCCCTGTTGAATGATGGCCCAGTTGAGGAGGTTTTCCAATAGCTCGAAAGTGCGTTGCGCCGCCGAGTTGAGGATGCCGGCATATTGCACAATTGAATCTATATCAAGATAAGGTGCCTCATTTTTAAGTATTTCACTAAAGCCCAGGATGCTGCTGAAGGGGCTTTTCAGGTCGTGGGCGATGATGGAAAAGAATTTATCTTTTGTGGCATTGAGTTCGCGGAGTTCTTCGTTTCTTTGTTTGATTTCTGCTTCTGTTTTCTTTTGTTGGGTAATGTCCCAGTTTGTTCCAATCATGCGCAAAGGTTTTTCTGAATTGTTCCTCAGAATAATTGCCAGAGCCCTGATATCGTGAACTGAACCATCGGGCCACAGAACCTTAAACTCGGTATCGAATTCTTTTTCGCCGTTTAAAGCCAATTGAATTTCAGCTTCACTCTGTGCTTTTGAGTCGGGGTGAACACCGGCAAGCCACGCTTCGTAAGCCCCACCAAACTGGGTTTTGGTAATTCCATAGAGCGAAAACATTTGATCGTCCCACTCCAACACATTATTTACAATATCGTAATCCCAGATACCAACATGCCCGGCCCGTGTTGCCAGCACCAAACGTGTTGACGATTCTATCAGCTTTTCTTCTATTTGTTTGCGTTCGGTAATATCCTGCACTGCACCAGACCCTCTGACAGGTTTGAGGTTGTTGTCGAATATGACCTTACCCGTAGCGTATAAATTTCTCACTTCGCCGTCGGGTCGCACAATCCGGTATTCAAAGGGCACAACTTCCCCTTTGAGTGAGCTGTTTTCTAAATTGCTAAGGAAAAACTCCTTATCATCAGGGTGAATAAAATTCAATAATTTATCAGTATTAATCATGGTTGAACCCGGATCTAAACCAAAAATCCGGCGAAACTCTTCGGAGATTGTTATTGTATCAGGACCCATATCCCATTCCCAGCTCCCCAGATGTGCCAAGTGTTGCGCACTGTTGAGATTGAACTGGCTTTTTTGCAGCAATCCTTCAGCCTGTTTACTTTCGGTGATGTCACGGAAACTTGCAATCCCACCATACAATTGGCCTTGTGCATCAATAAGGGGTGCGGCATTTACCGAAATCCACTTCCATTCACCGCCTGAAGATATCAGGGCATGTTCAAAATTGGTTACAACCCTCTGTTCGCGTAACACGATAGCGAGCGGCAGTTGCTCCTGTGGATATGGATTTCCCTTTTCATCTATTTGATTCCATTCGTGGCTATGAAAGTATTTGCCTACAACATTTTTGCTCATATCCAAAATCTGTTGGGCTGTTGTATTGCAATAATTAATTTCCCCGTTCAAATCCACGGTTACGATTCCCTCGACCATTGTTTGCAGCATTGTTTCAAGTTTTCGCTCTGACTTAAACAAAGCATCTTCTACCTTCCTGCGTTCGGTAATATCCTGAAAGACCCCGTAAAGCCGCACAGGTTTGCCGTTGATTAAATCGGCTTTACCGATAGAGCGAACCCATAATTGGTTTCCTTTGGCCGTTATAAGCGGTAATTCCAGATCGAATGATGCACCTTCTGTCATAGCCAGGCCTATGGCTTTTTCCAATACCGGGCGGGTTTCAGGAGCGTAAAAATTAATTCCATCTTCTACCCGGGGTTGAACAGATGGCTCAACTTCATGAATCCGGTATGTTTCTTCAGTCCAGGTAAGTTTGTTGGTAGCCAGGTCAATTTCCCAACCTCCCAGTTTGGCTATGTGCCCGGATTCGCGAAGCATCTGCTCGCTTTTGCGCAAGGCTTCTTCGGCTTTTTTGCGTTCGGTAATATCCTGAAATAAGCCAAAGACTCTTCGATTCACTAAATCTGCTTTGCCGATTGCTTTAACCAATCGACGGTTGCCTTTTGCAGTAATAATTTCAGAATCAACTTCATAAGATTCCCCGTACTCAATAGCACGTTGCATGGCGTTATTAACAGCGGATAAAGATTCGGCGGTGTAAAAATTTATCCGCTTATCAACCGAAGGATTAAACGTTAAATCGACCTCATGGATATTATACATCTCTTTGGTCCATTTAAGTTCCATGTTATCAATATTATATTCCCAGCCGCCGATTTTTCCAATTCTTTGGGAATCTTCAAGCAATTTTTGGGTTTTTTGATTTTGAATTTCTGTATGTATTCGGTCCGTTAAATCGAGTCCGAAAGCCCAGTTTTGTTTTCCGATGGTTTTATAGCCCCACTGGATGTTCTTACGGGAGCCATCCTTGCAGGTAACAATTGTATCCATTGGTTCTATTTCAGAATGGTTTTCGACAGCAATGCTGATTCTTTTCTGCCATTCGGCAGCAATCTGACGGCGGTATTCCTCGTCAGGGTAGGCTAGGGGCCACCATTCTTTTGCAGTCGGAACATCCTCAATTGTATAGCCAAACATTTTTACAAATGTTTGGTTGACATATTCGGCTTTTTGCTCAATTCCAGCAGATATATAAATTGCGAGTGGTGAAGTTTCGGCTATTGTTCTGAATTTTTCTTCGCT
>CAZKCK010000148.1:0-10329 GCA_964550695.1 uncultured Bacteroidales bacterium
GCCAGCATCACCCCGTAAAGTCCTGAAACAAGCGACATAAACAAAATGATGTACCCCACTGAAGAATAATCAACCCTCAGTAGCAATAACATCCTGAGGATGCCAAAAATCCCGATTTTGATGACCACACCCGACAAAATACCGGATACATGTGAAGGAGCCACCGGATGGGCATAAGGCAGCCAGGTATGAAACGGCACAAACCCTGCTTTGATGGCAAAACCTGTGAAAAAAACCAGAAACAAAGCCGTACCTACCAGTGCCGGGGTTTTCTGCGAAAAAACCATCCAACTGCCGAACTCATAACTACCTGTTTTAAAAGCTAAAAACATAAATCCCAGCATCAGGATAGCCAGTGAAATATGCGACTGAATGATGTAGTTGATGCCCGCCTTGAGCGTATCAGGTTTCTGATATTCAAAAATAATCAGCATAAAAGCCGAGAGCGCCATAATTTCCCAGAAAAGCATAAATGCCATGCTGTTCTGTACACCTGTAATTGCCAGCAAAGCCATATGCAAAAACACAAAGGCTATCCAGTGCAGTGTGAGTGCCGGCTTACGATCCTGATACTGTTTCATATAGCCCAGACCATACACAGCTCCGGTAAGCATGGTAAAGTTGATGGTAAGGATAAACCAGGCCGACAAGGCATCAACCATTACCGGAATATGCCCGAGATGCAGGCTTCCTTCAAAAGTCACTGAATAATCATGGCCTGCCAGTGCAAGCACAGCAATATATCCTGAAAACAGACTGTTTAACGCAACTGCTGACACAGCAACAATCCCTTTGGCCGAAGCAGGGACCACCATGATTATGAGTGCGGCAATGCCGGCAATTATCAGGATGGCATTGATCATTCAAAAAAGTTTAGGATAGTGCCAATAAAAATAATGAGGATAAACAGGATGCCATACAGCACATAAGCCTGTATGCGGCCATTCTGTACAAACTGAAACAGGTTGATGAACCTCCGCAGGTAGATCAGGAGCGGATTGATCAGGCGGTCTTCGATCACATCCTGATACGAGGAGGCATAAGACCGTTTGCGCGGGAAAATCTCGGCTTGGGTAATCTCTTTAAACCGCTTTTTTTCGGTAATGATAAAGCTGAACAACTTGGCAAGTGATTTTGAAAACGATTTGCCGGTGTATTGTATTCCGTTGTGCGGAGCAGTATATCCGCAGCCCCAGGTGGGTTCAGCCGTAGCTACCGCATTGCGGGTCATAAAGTATCGTAAATAATAAACCATGCCGGCAACAACCACAAACAGCAGCGAGTAAACGGCAATCTTTTGTAAAACCAGGGTAAACGGCAAGTGCTGTAACACAGCGTTGTTCAGCGGCTTCTGTGCTACTATTCCGGTGATTTGTGCCAGAATACCGGTGATGAAACCGGGCAATAACACCAGTATCAGCATAGCTGCAAGCAGTATAAACTGGGGAATCAGCATCTGCCGGCTCACTTCCACAGGCTGATGGCTGAGTTGCGTGCGCGGGGAGCCCAGGAAAATGGTTCCGAAGGATTTGGTAAACGCCAGTACCGATATTCCACCTATGATACTCAGGCCGGCAAAAGAACCAATCAGCAGGGTGTTGAGGGCGATATCAGTCCGGCCGATTCCGCTGAGCAATCCAAAGAAAATCATGAATTCAGAAACAAATCCGCTGAAAGGTGGCAGCCCGCCTATGGCAATGGCAGCCAAAAGAAACAGCATACCGGTAACCGGCATCTGCCTGAGCAGCCCGCCCAGGTGATCCATGTTGCGGGTATGGGTTTGCCGGTACACCGAACCGGCTGCAAAGAAAATCAGCGACTTGAAAACCGAGTGGTTGAGTACATGCAACAGGGCACCACCAAAACCAAGAAATACAACTGTTGGATTGCCCTTGCCAAGACCAATCAGTCCCAGTCCAATGCCCATCCCGATGATGCCGATGTTCTCGATGGTGCAGTAGGCCAGCATTTTTTTGAAATCACGGTGCACGGCAGCATTCAATATGCCGAAGATACCGGTAAGTATGGCGATGGTCAGCACGATTTCACCTGCAAGTACAAAGTCGGCCTGCATATAGCTGATGACCCTGAACAGTCCGTAGATTCCCATTTTAACAATTACACCCGACATTACGCCTGAGATGTGTGAAGGTGCTGCCGGATGTGCCTGTGGCAGCCAGGTGTGCAGGCCCAGAAAGCCGGCCTTTAAACCGAAACCGGCAAAGAACAGCAAAAACAGCCAGAGATTCTGCCCCCCGGCAAAAAAAGTTCCCATCCCGCTGAAATCGAAGGTGTTGGTTTTATAATATACCCAGATAAAAGCAATGGTAAGCAACACCACGCTCAGGTGCATCTGCACCAGATAGCTGATGCCAGCCTTCAGCACATTCTGGTTGTGATGCTCATACACAATAAGCATCAGCGATGAGAGCGACATGATCTCCCATACAATTACAAACACCAGCCCGTTGCTGACCATGCACACCCAGAGCATGGAGGCATGAAAAATAACATACATGATCCAGTGCAGGGTGGTTGTGTTGCCATGTGCTTCAGATTGTTTCAGATAACCTGCGCCATACAGCACGCCAGTGACCGAAATCAGGTTAATGATGAGTATAAACCAGGCTGAAAGTGCATCAATTCTGACAGAAATTTCACCAATGATAAGACCGCCGTTCAGCAACAGGCCCTCTGGACTTCCTACAAGCGCCGGAATGGTTGGTACAGAGGTAAATATGGCCGACAACAACACAGTCAGCAAAGCTATTGTTGGTTTGGCCGGTTTTTTTACCAGCATCAATGTGATGATACCCAAACACAGGGCTGCCAGGTGCAGTACACACATAAGCATCAGGTTATCAGAACCGGAACCGGTTATTGGATTACCCATTTTTATTTATTAAAAACCACTGCAAAGTAACTTCAATTTTGCGAAAAACCGGCAAAAAAATATCGACTGGGCGCAAAACAAATTGATTGTCAATTATATAAATATACAAATTCCGACATAAGAAGCAGCAGGGAACTACCAGTTTGCATTGATTTCGCTGATCCGCAACAAAAAATTGTTGGCTTGTTGCACGCAGGTAAACAGGCCCGAACCGCTGACGATTTTTATGAACCTTGTCCGGCTTTTTGTTTTTGTAAGGCTGAACAGCTTCTATCAGTAACGCATAAAGATGGCTTTTTTGATGAAGCCTGAAACAAACATCAGGTTGAGCCCGCTGAAGGGCAGGAATTGATTATTTGGGGAGTGATAAGCTGAACGTGTAAATAGCAACATGCCCAAATGCTGTTGTTAGGCTTTGATTATGAAGGCATTCACTCTTTTGAAACGGGTATTACCCACCGGTAAAAATAGTTGAAAAATTAACACACCGGTGACAGTTTCTGTCACCGGTACGACCGTATCTTTGGCACCTGAACCGTACGCAACAATGTGAACAGCTTATTTATAACATAGTACAGCATTTTGCGTAGCTAAGGATTGGAAAATAAAAACCGGCAGATTTTTTTTTAAATGACAAAACTTTACTAACCATGATTACAAAAAAACTTTACCTCGTGTGGTTGATCTGTATAATTATGACAGGCAATCTTCACAGCCAGTGTGTTAACTGTGAAACCCCCAATGTAACAGGCCTCAATGCAAGTGGGATTGGAACTTCACCTACTTCTTCAGGCAATTCTTCCTTTGCCGGTGGATTTGGTTCTGTTGCCTCAGGCGATTATTCTTTTGCCTTTGGCTATCAAAGCGAGGCAAATGCTCACAATTCAATTGCTTTTGGAAATCTCTCTAAAATAAATGGTGAGTATTCCATAGGGTTGGGCTCTAATCTGGAAACTACTGTAAGTTCAACTTTTTCAATGCTTTTTGGACGGTTCCTTAAATCAACCGCTAGTCAAAGTATGGCAATTGGTGTTGGGATTAATAATTCTCAACCATTAACCAATGGTGTTGCCAACTCAATAATGTTTGGTATGCTAAGCAATGTGCCTACCTTATTCATCGGACCATCATCACTAACAACCAGCGGAGTTATGGGCACAGGTAAAATCGGTATCGGCAATGTAACCAACCCTACCGCCAAGCTACACCTTCTTTCCGATGAAAATGAAGCTGCTGTTATCAGGCTGCAGCATCGCACCACAGGGGTGAATCGATATTCGGAGATTATGTTTTCTGATGAACATTCCATCACAGCTTCCGAAGCTGACAACATGGTCTTCAGTACAGCCGGTAATAAGAAATTTGTTTTTCAGCATGGTGACATTTTCATGGAAGATATCAGCAGCGGCATCATCATGAAATCCCCCAACGGACAGTGCTGGCGTGGCACAGTTACTGACGACGGGACGATGCAGTTTACACCGGTCAACTGCCCGCCTGTGGTAACAGGTGAACAGACGGAAATCGCCGGGGATGAAAGGTTCCGTATCTATCCCAACCCCGCTTCTCACCTTCTGAACATCGAAATCCCGGAAGGCATCACCAATGCCATGGCAGTCATCACCAACATCGAAGGCCGTCACACCTCCACCCATAGGTTAACCGGATTGCACACCACGCTCGATATCTCAACCCTGCCCGCCGGAGCGTACGTGGTTAGTATTCTTGCAAATGGATCACAGCTTGCCTCCCGCCAGGTGATTGTGCAGTAAGAACGGAATCAGTGGCAAGAATGCTATTTGGTTACTGGTAATTACAAGCATCCATAAATAGTTTTGAAACCGGCTCAGGCATATTCGAAATTGAAAAAGCATCTTACAATATATGTGCAGGCAAATTTTTTAAGAAAAACTAATAAATTCAAAAATGAGAACTTTAAAAATTCTGGCTATTATCTTCGTATTCATGGCCATACAATCAAATGTAAATAGTCAGATCAGTTATTCTGACAATACAATTTCTCCAACAGCCTTATTTCCAAGTGCTCTAGGTAAAAGTAATACCGTGAATGGCAACTACGCATTGGTTGGTGGTATAAATTCAAATGCATCAGGAGAGGGATCCTTTTCTTTTGGAAACCAGGCCACAGTAAACACGAATGGTAGTTATGCCGTTGCTCTAGGCTTTTATGTTGAAAGCAATACTCCGTCTTCCTTTACCCTTGGCCGTTTCCTGAAATCAAATGCAAGTGCCGCATTCGTTATTGGTTCCGGAAACGGGTCTGACGGCTATTTGACAAACCAAACAGGTAGTTCATTGATGGTAGGTTTTAACAGCCAGTACCCAACACTTTTTGTAAGTAATTCACCAGGTGGTTTAAAAACAGGTACGATAGGAATAGGCAATATAACAAACCCCACCGCCAAACTTCACCTGCTTTCAGATGATGGCGAGGCAGCCGAGCTAAAACTTGAGCACCGCACTACCGGCCTGAGGCAATACGCTCAAATATATCTGGGCACCCATACTATACGTGCCGGCAATGCTGAAAACATGGTGTTTACTACACCCACCAATAAAAATTTTGCCTTTTTAAATGGAAATATGGGCATAGGTACCACAGAACCAGGCGCCAGACTCCAAATTTCCGATGGCGACATTTATATTGAAGATATTAACCATGGCATCATCATGAAATCCCCCAACGGACAGTGCTGGCGTGGCACAGTTACTGACGACGGGACGATGCAGTTTACACCGGTCAACTGCCCGCCTGTGGTAACAGGTGAACAGACGGAAATCGCCGGGGATGAAAGGTTCCGTATCTATCCCAACCCCGCTTCTCACCTTCTGAACATCGAAATCCCGGAAGGCATCACCAATGCCATGGCAGTCATCACCAACATCGAAGGCCGTCACACCTCCACCCATAGGTTAACCGGATTGCGCACCTCGCTCGATATCTCAACCCTGCCCGCCGGAGCATATATGGTGAGTATTTTGGAGAATGGATCACAGCTTGCAGCACATCAGGTGATTGTGCAGTAGGAACGGGATACAGGTATTATTGGCAACGTAGATTTCAGAACTGAGGGATGATTAAATCAGCCCTGAAAGTTGGTTTGATACTGCTTCTGGATGAATTCGGTTATCCACCGGTTGAACGCGACGAAGTGTATGTTGAGATATTTGAACAGGCAGAAAATTTTAAGAAGAACAGAATAAACACATAGTCCTATCACGCCAAACAGGCATCTTTCATGGTTCAATATAGGGCATCATTTTATGAACCAACCAATAATTTGAAAACAGAGTAGTCAGAATGCAGATTATAAACCCTCAAAAAAAACTATTATGAAAAAGTTGCATTTAATTATTCCGGCTTTATTAATCATCTGTTATAATGGATTCACACAGTGTCCGGACACTGTGTTGCTACAAACCCAGCTGCAGGTTGATATTTTTCTTGCACAATACCCAAATTGTAAAGAAATTAGACAAGATTTGGAAATTAAAGGTTTTGGTATAACCAGTTTATCAGGTTTGCGTGGATTGACTTCAATTGGTAAGAATTTAAATATTGTACTCACTTCAATCGAGAATTTATCCGGGCTTGATAGCTTAACTAACATTGGTGGAGATCTATTAATATCTTCTAATATGTATTTAAAGGATTTAACCGGAGTTGAAAAGTTGTCCGTCATTGGTAATGACTGTACTATAAGTAGTAACAAATACCTAACCAGCTTAAGTGGTCTCGGAAACTTGTCAGAAATTAATGGAGATTACTTTGAAATTTCGAATAATAATTTCTTAATAAGTTTAGCTGATTTCAGGAACCTTAAGCATCTTAAAAGCAGTTTGTCAATTAGTAATAATCCGTACCTTATAAGTCTTACCGGATTGAATTCTATAGACACAGTTGGTGGATATGTAATCCTTTTTAATAATTCGTCTTTATATGATTTATCAGGGTTAGAAGGTTTAACCACCATTGATGGGACTTTATACTTACATAATAATTATTCTTTAAAGAATATTCAGGCTTTACATAATCTGCATTCCATTGGTAAAGATTTGGATATTAGAAATAGCGATAGTCTGTTAAATATTACAGGATTAATGAATCTGAAAACAATCGGTAGATACATTCAAATTTCTGAAAACAATTCACTTACAAGTTTGACGGGTCTAGACAGCATTAATTCGGCTTCAATAAGCTATTTGACCTTGAAAAACAATCCTCAGTTAGCAACCTGCGATGTCCGGAGTATTTGTAATTATTTATCAAACAATTATGACAATTCTTCAATTTATAATAATTCACCAGAATGCGAGAGCAAGAAAGAAATTTTGGATGCCTGTACAGAGGCCGTTGATGAACAACCACTTATTCATAAAATATCTGTATCGCCAAACCCGGTTATCAACAATCTTTATATTAATAGTAAGTATTGTGGGAAAGTATTGGATATTAAAATATTCAATCTGACAGGTGAAATAATTTTTTCGCAAAGCAATTCTGACAATCCTGTGGATATGTCATCAATTCCGGCAGGTATGTACATTGTTGATATAGTAACTGACAATTCAAGGTTAAGGGATAAAATAATACGACAATAAAACACTTTGCATTAAATACTAAACCAGTGAACGGTGTTTTATTCTTGTAAATCATTCATTACCATGCAAAGCCCCTGAAAGCATCCCGGTTTTGTAGTACTGTTATAAAATTCCTTAAACCATCTTCCATTTATACTACTGTCACACATGAACTTATAGGACAAACATGTTTTTTTAAACATACAATTGCATTTAATCCATATATGAATTACCTTTGGCGTACAGTTAAAAATTTACTTTATAAAACCTGAAACAAATGAGGTTTCGTTTGTTATTCAGGAAAATAAACAAATATTTTTTTTAATTCTACCTAAGATGAAACGCCAAATATCAATTATCACTCTATCCTTTATTTTTAATCTCATTTCTTTTACAATCCTGGCTCAAACACCCTGTACAATTCAACCGTATGGTTTTGGATCACAGGGATTCGACCTTTGTGCCGATGTTGAAATTACAAATGATGCCATGTATATTTGCGGTACGTTTTCCGCAACGATGGACCTTGGCAATGGCTTTATTCTTGAAACTTCCGGCGGTACAGATATGTTTATAGCAAAGCTTAATTTACAGGGAGGTGCACTTTGGGCAATTAAAGCAGGGGGACCGGATGATGACAGGGTACAACAACTTACGATGGATCAAGACGGCAACCTGCTAATAATTGGTGAATATGCCGGAGCTTGTAGTTTTGGAAATCAAACGCTGAATTCACTAGGGTCAAAAGATATTTTTATTTCCAAAATCTCCTCCTCCGGCGCTTTTATATGGGCAGTAACCGGTGGCGGTCCGGGTTTGGAAAATGGAAGAACCATTCTGGCCATTGGCACTGATATATATGCTGCCGGGTTCTTTTCGTCAACTGCAGGTTTTGGTGGCAATAGTTTTACAAGCAGTGGCGGCCTGGATATTGTTTTGTTGAAATACAATTCGAATGGGTCTTTAATTTGGGCTAAACAATGCATTGGAACCGGGAGCGATGATCCCCGGGATTTTACCAGGGATACCAACGGAAATCTTTACCTGACCGGATATTTCTCAGAATCAATAAGCTTTCCGGGTTTATTGCAAACCGCCTATTCGTCAGGTGGCAGAGATGTTTTTGTAACTAAAATTAACCCTGTGGGAAATTGCGAGAAATTGTACACTTTTGGGTCGGATCTGGATGACACAGGTGAAGCCATCGAAGTTGACAGTTTGAATAATGTGTATATCACAGGTTTCTATTCCGATAATTTTATTTTTAACAATATGCCGGCAACTCATAGTGGAGGCATGGATGCCTTTGTTGTAAAATTCAATTCAAATTTTCAGGAACTATGGATCGCTACCGGGAATGGTTCAGGTGATGAATATCCAAGCAGCATATGTATTATTGACCAGAATAATATTGTAATTTCAGGATATATCACGTCTCAGGCATTTTTTGAGGGGATTCCGGTTCAGTGGTTCGGCGGAGCCGATTGCTTTAATGCTACTTATACTTCGACCGGGGCCCTGATTAATGCGGAATCAATGGGAAGTCCCGGAAACGATTATTCACAAAACAGCCGTTTCTATGATTCAAAATGGTGTTTTGTTGGTCGGTATGAGCAACTTATACAAATTGGTTCACAAAGCTTAACCTCCACGGGATCCGCCGATCTGCTTATTGTTTTGGAAGAGTTTGCCAATTCAACAACAGATTTCACCTCAACAATTAACAACCTATCCGTTGCGTTTGCCACCAATGCCCCATTTCCTGATTCAGTTCAATGGGATTTTGGAGATGGCTCATACTCCAATGAGTTTAATCCACAACACACCTATGCTGTTGCTGCATCCTATCAGGTTACCCTCACCGGTTATTTCCCCTGCAACTCCGATACAGCCATTCATACCGTACAACTGTGTGAACCTCCTGTGTCTTCATTTATTTACGAACCAAGTTATCTTTTGATCCATTATGATAACACTGGTACCATTGCCGATTCCATTCGCTGGTTCTTTGGTGATGGCACAACTTCAACTCAAAACAATCCCGACCATCTCTTTGCAAGTGCCGGTAATTACAATTCTGTACTTGTGGCTTACAATAGTTGTACAACAGATACTTCCCAACAGGCTTTTTATGTCTGCGACTCAATGACCAGTTCATTTACATATAGTTCAAATGGCAATCTGGTAGCTTTCACACTCACCAGCTATAATTACTATGATGTGTACTGGAATTTCGGGGATGGGAATACTTCCACCGAACTTAACCCGGTACACGAATATGCCACAGGCGGGAGTTACACTGTAAGCCTTTACAGCATCAACCCCTGCGATTCGTTAATTGCCACTGACACTGTGGTTGTTTGTGAACTTCCTGAACCCTTATTCACCTATGAATATGTTGGTGACATGACCTTTGCTTTTACCAACCAAAGTACAAACTTTACATCCTGTCTCTGGTATTTTGGCGACGGGGATTCGTCAACACTGATAAACCCCAGTCACACTTACGATTCCTGTCTGGCTTATCAGGTAACGCTTATTTTAACAAATGAATGTGGGTCAGAATCCTCCCAAGACAGCCTCAGCCTGATAACAGGTTTATTTAAAATAACAAGCGACCCATACATCGTCTTTTTGTCCAACTATTCAACAAATCTTGAAATATATGCTAGAGAACCGGGTGAAAGCCTTGATGTACAATTATACAATTTGACTGGTGACCTGATTTACCATACGCGGTTTACGAATATGGTTACGGTTCAGACAAGTACCTGGCTGGCTGGAATATATATTCTCAGGGTAAGCACAGCAAATGGAGCACGCTATGTAAAAAA
>CAZKCK010000149.1:0-10180 GCA_964550695.1 uncultured Bacteroidales bacterium
GAAGGCGATGATAAAGGAAAGTTCAGAAAAGAAGAATTCAGGTTTAAAAGACAAACTCCATAAACTCAAAATACCATATCATACCATTTGAAAAGGCAATACTGTTAAATCAGGGCTGATTCGGCCTTCTATTTTACAGTAAAATCAACCTTACTGAAAATAATTTCACCTGAAATTGTAACGCCTTTCAGCACAACTGAATATGTGCCGGGCATATCAGCAGTTGAAAACGAAATATGTTGTCTGCCATCCGCATTTAACTTCAGATCGGGAATCCACAACAATGTGTTACGGGCATCCGGCAAATGATCACCGGCCGGAACATGGCTTGCAGGAATATCTGAACGGTTGTAAAACTCATAATTGATGAACATTCCGGCTAAAGGAAGATCAACACCGGCAAAGTCATTCTTTTTGGAAATGATGCTGACAATACCACCATAAATCATATTTCCCCTGTAATAAGGTTCATTGACCAGTTCAATCTTTTGTATGGCGGCGGGCGAAACAGCCAGCACCCTTTCAGGATCATCCATTGCAACGAAATCAACCAGTACCAGAGGAGGATATATCTCCATTTCAGCTTGTTTACCATAAACTTTAAAATATTTCCGGTGGTTCTGCTTTCGTACTTTTACCAGAAACGGAAGTTCGTTCAGATACTCCTCAAGTGAAGGCAACTGAATATATTTGTCGATGACCAGCGTCTGTGAAGGCTTACCATAAAATGCCTCCCGTGGTGAGAAAGCGTTTACTGAATCATTTAGCCGCTGATCAAGAAACTCCCAGGCAACTTTTTGGTTTACAGTCAGGTTATAGGCTGTCAACCTTTCATCTTTGTTTAACTGTAAAGGTACAAAAGGCAAACATGAAGGATTCACGCCAAAATCATTATCAACCAATACCGAAGCTTTTATTCCTTCGGTTTCTGCCACTGAAATAAACAGGTCGTGTTTGCTGCTGAGATCAGGCAAGGCAAAGAAAAAACGTCCTGAAGAATCCGTGTTCATGGCTAAAAAATCCTTTGTTCCCAATACGGAAAGATTTACGCGTTTATTTACCAAAAGTCTTTTAGTCTTTTCATCCATCACTTTGCCTGTAAGCGTTATACCTTTTGACTCCTGGTAAAACACAGTATTCCCACCGGTGCAATTTTCATTTTTCAGGGCAATTAATTCCTGATTAAAGGCAGCGGCGGGGGCTACGGATAAGCACATATTCGCAACATTTTCAGCCTGATATCCCTCAAAAACCACAGAAACATCAACGTCCTGACGCCTTGAATACGCTGCCTTATCCACCTCGAGCAGTATACCAGCCGTTGACTCAACCTTTGCAATCGTTGCCTTACAAGAATTCTCAGAATTGCTGATCGAACGGATTTCTGATTTATCAGGGTTCACAATTTTTATTGCCACATAATCAAACACTTCAGGACAGAAGTTACGCATAACCCGGGTATAAGATTTCAGGTAATAAACGCCGCTCACAATTTGTGAAGGAATACTCAACACACCATTGCATTTCCCGTTTCCTACGCCAAACTTTCCACCCGTAATTCTTTCGCCTTCAGAAGTTATCAGTTCAACATACAACACACTTTTAATAACCGGCACTTCATCAGCTCCCGGAATCACACACGCCGAAAACAATATTTGTTCTCCGGTTACATACAGCATGCGGTCAGTTGAAACAATTACTTTTTCGTGTTCCGAATGCGATTGGGACAGCACATTCCCATTAACATGAAAATCAAACAGCAGGAGGAGTAATATTAATAGTGGATTTTTCATAATCAATTGGGCCAGAAATCGGGTTTAACATTTGTACCACCCTGCAGCAGGCAGTCAACACAGTCATTGCTGAGTAAATCCATGGTGGGTTTGCCATTTTCGCTCCGCAGGTAACCCGGATAATCTTTCGGGGAGATTCCCTGAAATCCTTCCTTCAGGAATGTAACCGAACATACATCAGTGCTTTCCAATGGCAAATCGGGTACATTCTGAACAAAAATACGTTTTGATCTTACAACCGAAGCGCCAAAATAGCCCAGAACTTCCTGTTCAGGGTTGGTAATATTCTGCAAATTGCCTTTCACCATGATGGGTTGTTGTTCATACAAACCTTCACCAATGCTGGTGTTGGCACGAATCTGATCCCAATATCTGTAACCATCCTCACTCAGGGCTATTTGCCTCACAAGCAGGCTGTAAAGATACTCCAGCCGTGAACTTTTGTTATTTACAAAATGCAGTGGCATGGCTTTAAACCTGTTGCCAGCAAGCTTTTTTGTAGAGAGGGTAAAAATCGTCTGAACAGGCATTGTCCGCCAACAAATCCGTCGTGAATTATCAGGTGGGACCGTCTGCCTGACCTCTCCGTCATAATACCACTCAACGGGGTACTTTGCATGGTATTCCCATGTTTCAGTAATATCCCAGCGATAATAGCGGCTGTCCGTTTCGGATCCTTCAAGATCAATCAGAAACTGTATTCCCCTGTTCAGTTCGCCGGGAGTACTTGTGCCTAAATCCTTACGCTCGAAATAAATGCTGTCAATGGCCGGACCGGCAGGCATGGTATCGCTGCCCGATCTTATTTGTGAGCCGTCAGGCAATTCAACCTGAATACTGTAGGCAGTTCCGGGTTGCAGATTTTCACGGGCCATCAACACATTATACATTCCTGAGCCTATTTCAGTTGCAGTAAAATGATTTCCACGCGAGTCGTGAATTGTAACCATACATGAGGTTACCGGAATATAGGCAGGTGCCGATAACGGCGATGTTTTTGAAACGGTGATGGTCTGATAGCCTTCCTGATCGGTTATGAGTCCCATGACCACATACTTGACTGCAGCATTGCTTTTGATTTCAGGTTCAAATGGCTTGATGCACGAAAAGCAAATACCAAGCAGAATAAACAGTAAGAGTAAATTATTCCGATGCATAATTCCCGAATTTAAACAGCCATGTAATTGTAAAAACCGGCACACCAATCACTGAATACTGGTAACTGGTAATTCGCCGGTTCTCGTTTTTAAAATAAACCGAATATGGATTGTCACGCCCGGTAATATTGTAAATACTGAATACCAGTGAACTGTGTAATATTTTATTTTTCTGAAGCGTTCCTTCCACTGTTAACGAAAGATCTGCTCTGAAATAATCCGGAATCCGGTATTCATTGCGTTTTGAATAATCAATATAAGGTATTTCACCAATATAATAAACCGAAACAGGGAATGTAACGGGTTTGCCGGTCTGATAGGAGATAACTGATGACAATGTCAACCGCCTGTTAATATGGTAATTAATAAGGGCATTCAACACATGCGGGATATCAAACGAAGAAGGATAGGTTTCACCATTGTTGATTTTCAGCCAGTCTTCGGTTCCATTCACAGTAATCCGGCTTCTTGAATAGGTATAGGATACCCATCCGTCAATCTTCCGGGCATTACGTTTTAGCATAAATTCAACTCCCCAGGCTTTCATATCGCCCTGCAGCACACTTGTTTCGATGTACGGATTGTTAAGAAAATCAGCACCATCCTTAAATTCAGTAAAATTGCCGGCATCCTTGTAATATATTTCTGCTGAGGTTTCCCAGTTACCTTTTGGGATATTCAGGAACCAACCCAGTGAATACTGATTGCTTTTTGAAGGTTTAATATAATAATCAGCAAGTTTCCACTGTGAATTGGGCGAAATACTCACCGTATTGTTCAACATGAATATATTCTGGTGCATCTGATTGAAGGATGCTTTCAAAGAGCTGTTTTCTCCCGTTTCATAGTTCACCGAAATTCTGAAATCGGGTTCAACATAATACTTTAAAGGTTTTCCGGAAGAAAAATGAAGTGTATCAACCACATACCTTAAATCGATTGGAGAACCCGGATTGTACAACATCACATCCTCAGGACCCAGTGGCGCATACATAGCAAGCCTGCATCCGATATTCAGGTGAAGGCCCGGAAGCATATCATAATTATCAGCCACATAAACAGCACTTTCAAGACCCTGTTCGGTTCCAAGTACCACAGGTAACCGCAACGACTGCACTCCGTAAGGCTCAACAGTTCCGCGTTCAAGCCTGTAAAGCACCAGGCCTGCTCCATAGGTAAGTGTATTTTTATCACTGAGCACATGGTTAAAGTCTGTCTTAAGTTCGTAGTGATTCAATGAATAGCCGTGTTTATAGGCCGATGAAACAATCTGCTTGTCAATCGTATTAAACTGATACTGTGAAGCAATAACCGAAATGCTACCCCGCAGCGTGTTGCTGAAATTATAACCAACATTCACTGAAGCACCGTTGTTGGCATATTCATATTCATTGATATCGGCCAGTCTGAACCTGTCGAAGCTACGATATGCAAACACAGCAACCTGTGTTTTGCGGAGATCATAGTTTACTGCTGCTGAAAAATCGTTAAATCCGGCTTCACTCTCTCTGATCATCGGATCATTGAGTTTCTTAAGTATCCAGTCAGAATAAGAAGAACGGGCACTGAGCGAAAATGAGCACGTATCTTTTATCAAAGGGCCGTCAACCACAATGTTCGCTGCCACAGGGCTGATTCCTCCGCGAGCGGTGATTCGCTTACGGTTTCCCTGCCTGGTTACCAGATTAAAGACTGATGAAAGCCGGCCGCCATAACTGGCGGGTACAAATCCCTTATATATGGTAAAATCCTGAATAATGTCAGAATTAAATGCCGGGAAAAAACCAAATAAATGTGAGGTGTTGTAAACGGGTATCCTGTTGATATAAAATGCATTCTGATCTGAATTTCCGCCTCTTACATTGATTCCGGCACTGCCTTCGCCCACGCTCACAATACCCGGCAGCATCTGCGATATTTTCAAAATATTCCGTTCACCCATCAACGCCGGAATTTCCTTGATTGACTTTACCGCAACCCGTTCCAGCCCTGCATCCTTTGACCGGATATTGGTCTGTTTATCGCCGTAAACCGTCACCATTTTCATTTGGATGATGGCTTTTTTAAGTTCAATTTTAAAACTACCATCAGAATAGATGTCGAACAGGTATTTCTTCTTTTCATATCCGATACATTCAAAACGGGCTGTGTATCTTCCCGGCTTTATTATCATTGCCAAAAAACCATTGTTATCCGAAGCACATCCTGTTTTTGTTTCCTCAACGAAAAGCGTTGCACCTATGATTGGTTCACCCGTTTCAATGTCGGTAATTCTGCCCATAATTTTTGCCTTGCCCGAACTGCCCGCACCACCCTGAACGCCAATTCCTGTAGCACGGGTTACGTCTGATTTGCGTCCGGTAAGGTAACGTTCCTCTGATAAAGTAATGCTTTTCTCAGCATTTTTTACCGTGTCGTTCGCAAGTGAGGGCGACTCAAATGCAGGCAAGCCATCAGGCAGTTGATAATCCCGCATAATCACAATGTGGTTGTGCCAGACTGAGGCTTTAAAATGTGATGAAGTGAGCGCCTGATTTACAGCATCAATCATATTAACACTATCAACATCAATATGTATAATCAAATCCTTCACCCATTCTTCCTTATAAAAAAACTTCACCCCTGTTTGGGATGTTAACGCATTGCAAAATTCACTGAAAGGGATATGAACATAATGGCATGAAACTTTCATTTCCGGCCCTGATGTATCCGGTTGCAGCGGACACAAAAACAAATGAAGCAAAAAAATCAGTTTAATCATCCGTTGCCAATGTATTACAAAAGTCAATCAAGTGCTTCATTGTTTCATCACTGGCGTTACGCACCCGTATCCTGTTGCTGCGCAGGTACTCCCTTACCCTGTTTCGGAGAGTTGGTTCGAAAAGTCGTATAAAACTGCGGTTAAATGTATAAGGCTTCACACGATTCTGAAACTGAATAAATGTTTGCCTTTGGGGGTTCCCGAAATCAAGTCCGGTAAAAGCTGACGGATTGTTCAGGTTAATATTTTTTCGCCAGTAATATAAAATACGGTAACCACCACTGCCAATGGTCTGAAAAATCCTTTTGGTACTGTCATCAAGTTTAACAAGTTCAAAATTGCATCCTGCTATACGAAACCGCTTAAGCCAGGCATCAGATTCTGATAAAACGTTTACGCCACCGCCGGGATTTGTATATTGAATCACAAGCAATTGATTGAAAATATCATAATTAACCAAAACCTCTTTATACAACACAGTGTCAATTTCAACCGTTCCTCTCGTGAACCCATTTTCAAACAAGTACTGACTGCCTTTTACATTAGCGGGTTTAATATACGAATAGGCCCTGCCATTGTACAACAAAGGATCAAGCCCGTATAATCCGTGGAAGCCACGGATGTCCTGCTGAGCCGGCAACCTTGTGACAAGGGTGAGCAGACAAAAAGCAAGAATCGCAAAAATTTTCATAGACAAAACTTATTGAAGTATTATCTTCGGCACACCATGCGAAATTACAAATTAAAACACGCCGGATGTAAAATAATAACCAAATAATTCTTACAGATAAAGCTTCCTGGCAATTTGAGGAACTTGGCAAAAACAAAAAGCCGGTTTCCCGGCCTTTGATATTTTAAAATAATTAACAGTAAGCTGATGCTATTCCAACAAACCGCGGCCGGTTTTTACAATGGTCCTGTTCTCTTTAAGTTCGGTTACCATTTTATCGAGCAACCCATTGATAAACAAGCTGCTTTTAGGTGTACTGAAAATTTTTGCAAGATCAATGTATTCATTCATACTTACTTTCACCGGGATGCCCTGAAATTCAATTAATTCAGTAAGAGCCATCTGAATCAGCAATATATCCATGGTGGCAATACGCTCCAGATCCCAGTTCTGCGCATGCTTACCAATCATTTCATTAAATTCATTTTTTCGCAGAATGGTTGTACGGAACAACCTTTGAATGAACTCCCTGTCGTTATCATCGCCCGGCAGCGACCTCAGCAGCGAAGGCAGTGGGGAGAATTCATCATCAATTTCACGTAAATCGCGAAGAATTTTGTTGACGATAAAGACACCAAAAAAATAATCGTTCTCGGGGTAAATACTGTCTTCTTCACAGAGAATCTCTAAATTGCCATCTTCGTCAGCATACTTTTTATACAGTTTCTGAACAATTTCGCGGTCAGCGTACCGGATAGTGTCTTCTTCAGTGAAGCTGTTTCGGGTAATTTTCAGGTTTTCAACATGTGTATCGTTGGTCCAGAAGATGTTTTTTTCTTCATAAATAAACTGAACCACATCATTATTTACCACCAGATTGTTGAAAAGCCATGTGATAATTTCCTTATCCTGCTTAAAACCAGAAACCGGGGCAGCCATGTATTGCTGATACATTTGGCTTTCGATCAACTGATTGTAAATTTTCCGGATCAGGTTGGCGTGTTCATTCCAGTGAATTTTCAAACTATCGGCTTGCTGTATGAAAGCTCTGTTGTTTTTCAAGTGACGGATTACACTATTGTTGATAAACCGCAGATTGGGATTCAGGTCATTGGTACTCGGGCGGTGTTTCAGCTTACCCTCTTCACTGCGCTGTTCTGCAAACTCACTTATTTCAATTAAAAAAGAAAACTGATAAATACAAAGGTCGTAAATCTTCTCCAGGCTTTGAAGCAATTGTTTTTCAGCGATATCAACACGGTCGTTTTCCGATTGAAAAAAAGCATATAATGCCTGTAGGACCTTAATTCTGAGATGTCTGCGTGTAAGCATTGTAAAGGAACTGTTTACTGGTGAAATAGGGCTGCAAAGATAAAGTTTTCAACAAACCACTTTAGATGCACATTCATAATTCGCTGTTCTTTTATCCTGTAATTTTTCTCAAAGCTCTAAATTTCAACAATATAAAAATGATAAAAATATTTATTTCATGATATTTCAGGCAACTCAAAGATCTTTACAATTCATGCTTACGGCATCTAATTATCAGGGTTACATTACATTACTCTTCTTTTAGGTGATTTGATAACCAAAACAGCCATCACAAGCTTTTTTTGTACTTTTGTAAGTCGTTTTTTTACGATCAAATTACCTTATGGGAAAGATTATTGCTATTGCAAATCAGAAGGGTGGCGTTGGTAAGACCACCACAGCCATCAATCTTGGTGCAAGCCTTGCCGTGCTTGAATATAAAACGCTCATTGTTGATGGTGATCCTCAGGCCAACGCTACTTCAGGCGTAGGTCACGATCCGCGGAACATCAAAACCAGCATTTATGAATGTATTATTGATGACGTTGATCCCAAGAGTATTATATTAAAGACCAGCACACCCAATCTCGACCTTGTGCCTGCCCATATTGATCTGGTAGGTGCTGAAATTGAGATGATAAACCTGCCCAACCGTGAAAAAATGATGCGCAAGGTACTTGCCAAGGTCAAAGAGGAATATGATTTTATTATTATTGACTGTTCACCTTCACTGGGATTAATTACCGTAAACTCACTTACCGCAGCCGATTCAGTTCTTGTGCCTGTACAGTGCGAGTATTTTGCACTCGAAGGCCTCGGGAAACTATTGAATACAATTAAAATAGTACAGTCGAGGCTGAACCCCGACCTGGATATTGAAGGCATATTGCTTACCATGTATGACAATCGTCTGCGCTTGTCGCGTCAGGTGGTTGAGGAGGTTAAAACCCATTTCCAGACCATTGTTTTTGAAACTATTATTACAAGAAATACGAAGCTTAGCGAAGCCCCCAGCCATGGTGAATCAATTATCATGTTTGATGCTTCAAGCCCCGGTGCTGTAAATTATCTGAACCTTGCCCGTGAAATTTTGCAAAAAAATCAGTTAACAAGGCACAAACCCCAACGAAAACCCAATGACCTTACCAATGAAAACTAAAAAATCAGCCCTGGGACGCGGCTTAAGTGCCATTCTTGAAAGCCCTGAAACCGACATTACAACCAAAGATATTTCAGGTGATTTTGTTGCAGGTGCAATAGCCGGCATTGAATTGACCAAGATAGAAGCCAATCCGTTTCAGCCACGTACTGAATTTGATGAGCAAAGTTTAAATGACCTGGCCGTATCTATTCGTGAACAAGGTGTAATACAACCTATTACTGTTCGCAAACTGGGTTACGACAATTATCAGCTTATTTCAGGCGAACGCAGACTCAGGGCAGCCAAAATAGCAGGGCTTACAGAGATTCCGGCATACATCAGAGTGGCTGATGATGAGCAGATGCTCGAAATGGCACTCATCGAAAATATTCAGCGTGAAGACCTGAACGCCATCGAAATAGGATTAAGTTATCAACGACTGATTGATGAAATTGGCATCACAATTACCGACCTTGCCGACCGTATAGGCCAAAACCGCACAACCATTACCAATTTCATCAGGCTGCTGAAACTCCCGCCCGAAGTGCAGATTGCCGTGCGTGACGAACAGATTTCGATGGGGCATGCCCGCGCCCTCATCACCATTCCTGAGGTTGAAGATCAGTTGAATATCCTGAAAGAAATCATTGAGAAAGACCTTTCGGTACGCGAAGTTGAACAATGGATGCGCGAACTGAATCAACCTGCCGCAAAAAAAACAAAGAAAGAAAAGGCAAAACTTCCGGAAGAATTCGATTCACAAAAACTTATCCTTACCGAAAAGCTCAGGGCAAAGGTCGAAATTCACCGCAATGATAAGGGCAAAGGCAGCATCATTATCAATTTCAAAGACGATGATGAATTTCAGCGTATCCTCACCCGGATTCAATGATTGATGAGCGTGCTGCGTATTAAAGTCATTTTTCATGCAAAACTCCTTGTCATCCTCTTAGCATGCATGGTCATTGGTACGCTGCATGCCCAGGATACAACCGGAATTAAGTTGCCGGCCAAAGCCGATACAGTAAAACTGATAACTAAACCTGACACTGTAACCGGTTCGGGTGTTTACTTCCCGCTCAAATCCAAAGATTCGGTAAAAATTGTATTGCCGGCCAAAGCCTTGCTGGAAAATCCAAAACCACATTCGGCCCATAAAGCCACTTTGTTTTCACTTGCGTTACCCGGACTGGGGCAGGCCTATAACCACAAATACTGGAAAATACCAGTTATTTATGCCGGGTTCGCAGCCACCGGCTATTTTGCCTTTACCAACCAATCGTATTACCTGAAATACCGTGAAGCTTACAATTATACACTGGCCGGACGTCAGGATCCTATCGATAA
>CAZKCK010000150.1:0-413 GCA_964550695.1 uncultured Bacteroidales bacterium
GGGTTTCCTCCTGAAATTCAGACGAAACTTGGTATCATTAGAGAAACCATCCGGAAAGCGGCACCTGAAGCACAGGAAACCATCAGCTATCAGATTCCAACGTTTACTTTGCATGGCAATCTGGTGCATTTTGCTGCCTTTAAGAACCATATTGGTTTTTATCCGGCACCCTCTGGTTTAGAGAAGTTCAATCAGGAACTCGCGATTTACAGGAGTGGAAAGGGTTCTGTACAGTTTCCGTATTATCAGCCAATCCCTTTGCATCTGGTTACAGAAATTGTGAAATTCAGGGTGCAGGAGAATATAGGAAAAGCTAAGGTAAAAGTTAAGAAAAAGTGTTGAATTTTAATTTATAAAGCCCGGATCTATTATCACTGCAGCGGATTGATAAATATATCAAAGCTAATCGCTTC
>CAZKCK010000150.1:423-3565 GCA_964550695.1 uncultured Bacteroidales bacterium
CCTACGCTGACTTTGCCGACACAAAAAACTAAATCTTTTAAAGACAAAGAAAACGGAATTAATAAAATGAAAAATTATCGCAAACAATTGACAGAGAGATACGCCAAGTTAGTAACATGCGGTATATTTTATTGCCGTGATAGTGCGAGTTTCAGCGTTTCTGCATCCAATAAACTTTCAGTTAACAGGTCAGCGCAAATTGATGGTATCGTTTATTTGTTATTTCGTATCCGCAAAACGGAAGCAGGAACCTATATACCTGTTCATTAGGAAGGAAAGGAGCATGAATGGACTGTTGGTTTGTAGGTACGAACTTTGTTTTGACAGGTAAACATGTGAAAAACCGGTATTTACCTTCTTTTCATTTTGATTTCCAGTCCTGATTTGCCTGAAAACTTATTGATACGGTATTTTAAGCTGAGCAGGGCATAACGACCGATGATGTTCTTGCGGACCTCACGCAGGTAATTCAGATTGGAGATTCGTTCAATGCCTGTGTTTTTATCAAGTATATCTGATACTTCAAGGGTTAGCATGGCCCGTTTGTTCTTCAGAAAATTGAAATTTACTTCAGCATTTACAAGCGGAATGTTGATGGCTCCATTAAAACCTTTGGCCTGATAAGATGTGTAATCACAAGATGCCCTAAAGTGCCAGGTATCGGTTGGAGTGTAATTTATTTCGACAAAACCGGTGTAGTTCATGTAACTGGTATTCATGATTTTCTGAATTGAATAACGCGCATCTGTTACACTGAGTTCCGCGCCGGTTTCAAAATCCCATTTTTCTTTATGCATATTGTTGAAACTCAACCTGAAATTGTGGGTAAAGTTGGTGTTGATGTTTTCGACGCCGTTGATAAAGTTCAGCCCTCTGTTGAACGATTCATTTACGGCGAGGTGCAGGTTCATGCGAATGAACCTGAGTGGTGTGCCAAAGTCGAAACGGGCGCTTGCCAGATAATCATTTTTTACATTGATCAGCCGGGTAGTCTGCGCCAGACTGTCGTTCACGGTGGTAGAGAAGTTTATTTTATCAACGGTATAGGTTGCATTCAGATTGGCAAATACTGAGGTTTGTGAGAACTGATCAAACATCAGCCAGTTCAGTCCCGCATCATGCCGGTATTCGGGTTTCAGGTTGCGGTTGCCATATTGTAAGGCCAGCGGGTTCATGTTATTTACAACCGGAAGCAGTTGAGATGCTTCAGGAGAATTTACTGAAGTAATGTAGTTAAAGTCAATGCGTTTTCCGGTTTGATATTCATATTCCCAGGTAAAGAAAGGCAGCAACTTTGTGTAGGTATGGTTGGTTTCTGAATTCGTGTTTAACATGGTTGAAAGGGTGGCAATTTCAAAATTTATTCCTGCCATGGTCTTCGTTTTGGTGGTGTTTTTCCGAAGGCTGAAGCCCGGACGGGCCACATAAAGTATTTTATTGAAATCAGGGCTCAATGAATCAATATTTAATTGATCATTCGCCTGATAACCCTGACTTCGGGATGTATACTCAAGCTGTGATATCAGATCGACAGAGGGATCGAGAAACAATCCTTTTCCGACTTTAATCATACCCGAAATACCAGCCGAATAATTATGCGTATTGTTGCTGCGGTTCAGGAACATATTCTGAATAGCCGGAGCAGGCAGGCTGATGTAACGGGTGATGTTTTTCCAGTCGTTTTCATTCAGGCTGTGGCTAAAATCGCCATGACCAGAGAACCGAAGCAGCTTGAGTGCTCCGTTTCCCTTGCGCAGGTAAGAGACATCCGTTGCTGTGACAAACTTATCTGAATTGTCGGATGTGATGCGTTTTAAAGTATTTACCAGATCTGCACCGTGAGAACTTTCGGCATAGGAATCAGCATTGCTGTTGCCGTTTGTGATGCCGGCACGCCCTGATACAATTACATTCTGGATACTGTCAGCTTTACGTTTCAGTCCGAAGTTAAGCATGTGGCTGCGGCTGGTGGTCAGTTCGGTGGCATCTTCGTTGAGGGTAAACGGGTTTGCACCATAATACCTTGTATTGGTTGACTGTGTCATTTTATTATTGCTTCCATTGCCCAGATAACTGATATAAAACCTGTTGTTTTTTATGGGTTCATATGAAAAATTCAGTCCACCGGCACCCGAAGTCACCAGACCTGTGACCTGCTGGCCAAAATCGATTGGCAGGCTGTTATCGGAAGTGATACTTATTTTGGCAGAACCGCCTCCGCAGGAAGAGCCACCGAGACCACCGCTGAAATCAAGGTAATCCTGAAAACTGAAACCAAACTTATTAACATTGTTAAGCATTCCGAGGGCAGCAAACTGATGGGTTTCGTTAAACCTGTAGATTTTACCGCTGGTCTGGTAATGATCTTCAGTGCCGCCGCCAGCCATAACATCACCGAACCATGCATCTTTTTTATCGTCCTTCAGCATCAGATTCATGGTTTTGTTGCGGGATGCATCTTCAATACCTGTTAGTTCCGACTCATCGGATTTTTTGTTATACACCTGAACCTTGTTGATGGCATCAGCAGGAAGGTTCTTGGTAGCCACTTTGGGATCGCTGCTGAAGAATTCCTTACCGTCGACCAGTACATTTTTAACATTTTCGCCCATTGCTTTAATGTTACCTGAACGGTCGACCTGAACCCCCGGCAACTTTCTGATAAGGTCTTCAGCTACGGCATCGGGTTTGGTTTTGTAAGCTGCTGCATTGTATTCAACAGTATCTTTCTTGATCAGGATCGGGATATGGTCAGCACTGATTTCTGCAGCAGTAAGGTTCATGGCTTTGGGTTTCATCACAATAGAACCGATGTTGTTGTCAGAAAAAGGTATTTCGAGTGGGCGGAACGTTGTTTGGTAACCCAGATAAGCCACCTGAAGCAGGTATTTTCCGGGATTGATTTTGCGGATATCGAAACTGCCACTTGTATTGGTGATGCCAAAATACGCGAGTGTTGAATCTGCAGGTTTTAACAAAGCCGCTGTGGCAAAACCCAATGGCTGCCCGTTATCATCAATTATATTGCCTTTCAGGAAGGCTGTCTGCCCATAGGATGAAGCACAGAAAATAAGGAGTATAAACAGGAGGGTACGGTTCATGGGAGGTTATTGGTTAAAAGTGAAAAGTTGAAAACGGAAAG
>CAZKCK010000150.1:3665-9942 GCA_964550695.1 uncultured Bacteroidales bacterium
TTACCCTGAGGTGGTTGAGCTTGTCGAAACCCCGAAGTAGAAAAGTTATTCTAAATCTGATGATTGGCTGTTAGAAATATTGAATATGCCTTATGAAGACTTCTTTCATTAAAAATTTAAAATTAAAAATTCACAATTATTTCGTGATTTTGATCATAAAAGTGCCTCCATGGCCACCTTCGGCTCCCTGTTCTTTCATTTTTTCGTCAACAATTTTGTTGTATTCGGCACGTGTGACTTTTTTACCTTCTTTTGGCTTTACAAGCAACTTTGCATCAATGGGTTCTGTTTTAACCGAAATGGCTGTGAGTGTGCGGTCGCCGTCATCAATGTCAAGGGCAAGGATAAGACCGGGAAGACCATGATATTTTCCGGGTCCGGTACTTATAGGTATTGAAGGTGCAAACCATGCCTTTATTTTTGATTCCTTCAGGGTGGTGGTTGCTTCAAGGCAGGTGTAATCCAGAATCTTACGCTGCTCACCTGTAAGTTTCCATTCGATGGTATCTGTAGCACCGGTTATTAAAAATTTGCGGCTCATGAACTCACGTTGTTCAACCGATTTGTCCTGGGCGATGTCATAAAAGTATTTTTCATCTGGTTGATCCATTTTAATGACCATGCCACTGCATCCTGACAATTGTTCCACATCCTCAGGTTTTTCCTCTTCTTTTACTGCGGTGTAAAGACTGGCATTTTCGTTGAATACAAGAAGTTTGTTCGATTTGTTTTCTTTTGGAAGCATATGGGCAAACTGAGCACTTTCGCCTTCGAGCTTGATTTCAAACTTAACCACTTCTTCATATACTACACTGCCCGACTGGGCTTGTACGTATATCATACCTGAAAGTAATAACAGTGATAAAATGACTTTTTTCATGATTTTAGGTTTTAAAATTTCCATCAAAAGTATAGCGTCAGATTACATATCAAGGTTAACCGCCGGCCAATTAAGGTTAATTAAGGTTAATGCATGCGGGAGTAGAGTGATTTACAGTTATTTTTGTATTTCAATTCATAATTTTCAATTCAAAATTATTCATTCCCAAATGTTCCGTTTCTCCAAAATAGCATCTATCCGATTGTTGATGATTGCAGCTCAGCTTTTACTTATTGCATTCGTGGTTCATTGGATCAGTTTGCAGTACCGTGAGCAGAAGATGCGTTTGAATGAAGCCACAGCATTGTCGTTTTCCGAAGCGCGTGAACAGGTTTTTGATACCATTCTGTTACGTCATTTTATCAATCCGGCTATGGACAGCACAACGCAATACAAATTTGATTTTAAAATCAATACGGATTCAATGCGACGCGGATTTTTAGAACAACGCAGCAGTGGGCAGATAAAGGGAGCTATTCCGGTTTTAGCAACAGGCAGTTCAATTACCGTAAGAATGTCAGATTCTTCAATGCCTGAATGCGCGCCCGGGATTACAAAAATTGCATTTGCAGATTGTGATCAGCAAAATGTGGTTTTACAGGGTGTGAAATTGTTTATTCATAAAACACAAGATGCGAAAGGTTCGGTATCATTTACTGACTCACTCATTTCTTCCTTTGACACAACCTCCCTGAAAAAAATATTTGCTGCAAAGCTTGGTGCTATCAGCAGCAAACTAAAACCCGTATGGATAGTGCAAACTGACAGCACACAAAAAAAATCCGGCAAGCGAAATTCTGAATTTGTTTTTTATGTGAATGGTAAAGTTCTGAAGGCTGAGGTTCAGCATATTCAGTCGTATATAATCGGAAAGATTTACCCGCAACTGATTTTTGCCCTTTTGCTGTTGCTGCTGACGGCAGCTTCATTTATTATAGCATTCCGGAGTCTGAAAAGTCAGATACAACTGAATGCCATTCGCAATGATTTTGTGCGCAATATATCACATGAGCTCAAAACCCCGGTTGCCACGGTAAAAGTGGCCCTTGAGGCTCTCGAGACTTTTAATGTGAAGGCCGATCCGGTGAAAAGCGATGCATATATTCATATGGCAAGTCAGGAAATCGACCGTCTGGAATTGCTGATAAACCGTGTGCTTTCTTCATCGGTTCAATCTGACAGCAGTCAGGTGATGCAGCCTCAAATGATTGATCTCCGCCAGCTTGTTGATGAGGTGCTGCTTACCTTGCAACCGCGGTTTGAAAAAGAACATGCGGTAATTGATTTTGTACATGACACCGGACCTTTTGAAATTATGGCTGACCGGCTGCATGTGCAGGGCGTTCTGCTTAACCTTATCGACAATAGTCTGAAATACACTGTAAAAGAACCGGAAATTAAGATTGAATTGTCCGGAAGGGCTTCAGAAATTCTACTGACAGTTAGCGACCGGGGTATCGGGATACCGGATGAATACCTGCGAAAGGTCTTTGGGAAGTTTTTCCGTGTTCCCACCGGCGACCGGCACAATGTAAAGGGCTACGGGCTGGGTTTGAGTTATGCATCCATGGTTATGAAAATGCACAAAGGAAGTATAACTGCTGCCCAACGTGAGGGAGGTGGCTGTGTGTTTACTGTGGTTTTCCCAACCTGCTAAGCATGAAAACAAAAGTATTGTATATTGAAGATGAACCCTTTTTGGGCAGGATTGTAAAAGAAACATTGCAGCAGCAGGGTTTTGATGTGTTACTGGTTGATGATGGCGGAAAGGTGATGGATGCCCTTGCCCGTTTCATTCCTGAGATTTGTGTGCTGGATATCATGCTGCCCAACGTGGATGGTTACACTTTGTGCAAATTGATTCGTTCAAGATATGCGCACCTTCCTGTGATTTTTCTTACTGCCAAAACTGAAACCCCCGATCTGGTGAAGGGCTTTGAAGCCGGTGGAAATGATTATGTGCGGAAACCGTTCAGCATGGAGGAACTGATAGCCCGCATCAGGAACATGCTCAGACTGCACACTGAACAGAAAACGAAACAAACTCCTCTGCCGGATGAAATTCAGATTGGTAGCTACGTTCTGGTCCCGGCCCGTTACGAACTTATTTCTCCCACAAGAGTCATCAAACTTTCAGCGCGGGATATGCAGGTATTGGAAATTCTTGCCCAAAACCTCAATCATATCGTCGACAGGCGTGAACTGCTACTGGCAGTATGGGGCGATGATTCGTTTTTTAATTCACGCACACTGGATGTTTACATCCGGAAATTGCGTGGTTATTTGTCCGAAGATGCTTCAGCAGAACTTGTTACACTCAAAGGAAAAGGGTATTTGTTTATGGTTAAATAACTCCGCAATTATAATTTTTAATTTTTAATTATTAATTTTTAATTTGGGATTTGGGTGGGTTTTAAAGAGATGGTTGTATTCTTGTAATATAGGAATGAGCAGATTAATATTGCGTTACTTTATAAGAATCCTGCTAAAATGCTTTCTCAGTGAGGACGGTTTTTGATGAACAATATTTTTTAATTGTCATAGCAAGTCGCTGTATACCAGTTTCGATCTGTTGTAATGTCGGAAAAGAATAATTGAGCCGGAGGGTATTTTTTCCGGAACCATCACAATGAAACGGTTTTCCGGTTACAAAAACAACCCCGTTTGCTGCAGCTTCTTCAACCAGTTGTTTGGCATCGGTATGGGCAGGCAGGGTAACCCACAGAAACATGCCGCCATCAGGTTCAGACCAGGTGATGTATTCAGGCATATTTTTCCGGAGCGATTCAAGCATACAGCGGCTTTTGGTTTTATAGCAATCTATTGCCTGTTCAATGGTTGTCTTCATCCTTCCTTCCTGAATGAATTGCGCAATGATAAACTGATTAAAGGAAGGTGAGCACAGATCAACACTCTGCTTCATAAGCGCAAATTTTGTCGTAATATCTTTTTTTGCGGTGATCCATCCCAGGCGCATCCCGGGGAAAAGCATTTTTGAGAAGGTTTTTAACTGAATAACGCCTTCACCTCCTGACAGTGTCCACAACGAAGGAAGTGTTTTGCCTGTAAAACTGATTTCACGGTAGGGAGAGTCTTCAATAATGGGTACTTCGTACCGCGCTGCAATGTCAATCAGCCGGTGACGCTTTTCCAGACTCATCACGATTCCCGACGGGTTTTGATAATCAGGAATGGTATAGATAAATCTGATCTTTTTTCCGGATTTTTGCTTCAATTGGATGGTCTGTTCTACCAGATCAACATCCAATCCGTCGTGTTGCAGCGGTATACCGTTAAATACCACACCTGCACGTTCAAAAGCCTGAATGGCGCCAAGATAGGAGGGGAGTTCCAGAATGATTTCACTTCCTTCATCAGCCAGAACCAGTGCTGTTAAATCAAGTCCCTGCTGCGATGAGGAAGTCACGCATATTTCATCAGGGCCGGCTGTTTCACCAAAATCATTCATGTGGCGAATCAGTGCTTGTATCATATCAGGTTCGCCCGGCGTGGGGCCATACTGTAAGGCAAGAATTCCTTTCTGTGCCAATACTTCTTTTGTTATCCGGCTGATGTGTTCAAGCGGGAACAGACCCGGATCAGGCAATCCGCCTGCAAATGAAATGATACCGGGGATTCGCGTATACCTTAAAAGTTCCCTGATTTCAGAGCCTTTTGTACGTAATGAATTTTCAGAATATTGTATAAACATGGCTGCATAAATTTTCAGCAAAGGAATAACAATATTGTATGGTTGTAAACATCCAATTTATTCCTATTTTTGCTCATCCAATTTATTTTGTATGCTTCTTGAAATTGATAAAAACGGAAATATTCCGGTGTATGACCAGTTGGTAAATCAGATCAGGAATATGGTAGATACCGGTTTGATTGAAGAAGGGTATCAGATGCCTTCTTCACGGCAAATGGCACAATCGCTGGGTATCAACCGCTCAACGGTAGTCAGGGCGTTTGATGAACTCTGGGCGCTCGGTTATCTTGAAAGCTCGCCGGGTTCTTATACCCGAATCAGAAAACGTAAAAGAATTACTGATAATAAAGTTGGTGAAGAGATGCCAGCTCCGTACGGCGCACGTCTGTATTCCGGCGGACCTGCTTTTGACATCGGCATGATGGACCGGTATGGTCAACTCATGAGTGAAGCCGGGGAAGGGATCATCGATTTTTACCATCTGGTACCCGATCCGCGTTTGCTTGATAAAAAAGTTATTGCCGATTGCTTTCGTGATGCGCTGAATGATGTCAGTTTTAATGTGTTCGGATACAATCATCCGCGCGGATACGAGCCATTGCGGGGGGTTATCCTTAAGCATATGCAGTTGCATAGTATTCACGCATCTGACGAGAATATTCTAATCACCAATGGTTCCCAGAATTCGCTGCATCTGATATTTCAGGCCTTTGCAACACGCGGAGATGTTATTGCCATTGAATCGCCAACCTATGCCATGCTTTTTCCGGTAATCCAGTATTATGGACTTGAAGTCATTGAGATTCCGACTTCCCACAATGGCATGGACATCGATTATCTTGCGGATGCCCTGACACGCCGCTATGTACGGTTTATTTATACCATTCCCACCTTTCAGAACCCGACCGGTGGAACCATGCCCCAGCAAAAACGCGAACGCTTGCTTGCGCTCTGCGAAAAATTCAGTGTATTGCTGATTGAAGACAGCATTGAAGAAGAAATGAAGTATTTTGGCAAGGTGCATCTGCCGATTAAATCAATTGACCATCACGATCATGTAATCTATCTGGGTTCGTTTTCAAAGGTACTTGCTCCCGGATTCCGCACAGGTTGGGTGATAGCCGGTAAAGAGTGTATCCGGAGGCTTACAGCCATCAAAACCATGACGGACCTTTCATCAAATACACTCAGCCAGGTCATGCTGTACAGGTTTTGCCGCACAGGTGATTATGAATTGCATATCCGGCGCATCATGCGTACATTCCGCAAGCGGATGAAAACAGCGCTCAGGGCACTGAAACAGTATATGCCTGCCGACAAGGTGAGTTGGGAAGAACCGCTTGGAGGTTACCTGATATGGTTACAACTGGAGGTGCAGGGACCCGGAAACCCCGAAGCCTATTTTTTACAGCACGGAACCCGTATTACCGATGGCAGGTTGTTTTTTTATACACCCCAGAAAAGGCATTACATCCGCATCAGTATCTCAAAATGCAATGAAGCTGAGATTGAAGAAGGAATCAGACGGCTGGCGGGAGCGATTGAGGATTTGTAAATGTGCAGATTTGCAGATGTGAGGATTTGAAGATGTGCAGATTTGAAGATGTGCAGATTTGAAGATATGCAGATTTGAGGATGTGGAGATGTGAGGATGTGGGGATTTGAAAATATGATGCCCTGAGGTG
>CAZKCK010000151.1:0-9911 GCA_964550695.1 uncultured Bacteroidales bacterium
CCCTTTTTTGGAGGGTACTCAAAACACTTGAAAATACTAAATAAGTTGATATGCCTACCATTCAACAGTTGATTCGTAAAGGACGCCAGAAGCTGGAATACAAAAGTAAATCACCGGCTTTGGATTCATGCCCACAACGCAGGGGTGTATGTACAAGGGTATATACCACAACACCCAAAAAGCCTAATTCAGCTATGCGTAAAGTAGCCAGGGTGCGTTTAACAAATGGCAATGAAGTCACAGCCTACATCCCCGGTGAAGGTCACAACCTGCAGGAACACTCAATCGTAATGATCAGGGGTGGCAGGGTAAAAGATTTACCCGGTGTAAGATATCACATCATTCGTGGAGCTTTGGATACTGCCGGCGTTGAAGGTAGAAACCAGAGCAGATCCAAATACGGGACAAAACGTCCAAAAGTAAAACCAGGTTCAGGCCCTGCTGCAAAAGGCGGTGCTAAACCAACTGGAAAGAAAAAATAAGAAACCCGGATTCTGAAACTTATCAAGTAAACTTACCATGAGGAAAGCGAAACCGAAAAAAAGAGTCATTCTTCCTGACCCCAAGTTCAACGATGTTCTTGTTACCAAGTTCGTCAATAACCTGATGTATGAAGGTAAGAAAAACCTGGCTTTCAAAGTATTTTATGATGCTATTCAGGCAGTTACCGAAAAAGCCGGAGATGATGGACTGGAAATTTGGAAAAAAGCCCTCGCCAATGTTACACCTGCGGTTGAAGTCAGAAGCCGTAGAATTGGTGGTGCTACATTCCAGATCCCATCTGAAATCAGACCCGGCCGGAAAATGTCGATTGGCATGAAAGCACTCATCAACTATTCACGCAAAAGGCACGAGAAATCAATGGCACAGAAACTGGCCGCTGAAATTCTTGCCGCTAGCAAAGAAGAAGGTGCTGCATTCAAGAAAAAAGAAGATACCCATAGAATGGCTGATGCCAATAAGGCGTTTGCTCATTTTAAATTCTAAATTTAACACCTAATCCAGTTAACGCTACACACACAGGATGACCGAACGACTTTTACATATACGTAATATCGGCATTATGGCGCACATCGACGCGGGTAAAACCACGACGACTGAGCGTATCCTGTATTATACCGGCGTTAATTACAAAATGGGTGAGGTTCACGAAGGTACAGCCACCATGGACTGGATGATTCAGGAGCAGGAACGTGGAATTACCATTACCTCTGCTGCCACCACAGTCTTTTGGGATTACAACAGCCAACAGTACAAAATTAATATCATCGACACGCCCGGACATGTGGATTTCACTGTGGAAGTGGAACGCTCATTGCGTGTGCTGGATGGTGCCATCGGAGTTTTTTGCGCTGTAGGCGGAGTTGAACCACAATCTGAAACAGTTTGGAAACAAGCTAACAAATACAAAGTACCGCGCATCAGTTTTGTGAATAAAATGGACAGGACCGGTGCCGACTTTTTCGAAGTAGTAAATCAAATCAGGACCAAACTCGGAGCCAACCCAATCCCGGTACAGTTACCACTTGGGCAGGAAGAAAGTTTTACCGGTGTTATTGATTTGATTACACGTAAAGCATATGTTTTCGACGATTCCACACTTGGTCTCGAATACCGTGAAGTGCCGGTCCCGGAAGAAATGGCCGGTCTGGTTGAAGAATATCATACCAAACTGATTGAAGGTACTGCAGAAGAAAGTGATGAACTGTTTGAAAAGTTTCTGAACGACAATGATTCAATTACTGTTGAAGAAGTAAGAGCTGCTATACGTAAGGCTACCATCGAAATGCGCATTACACCGGTTTTGTGCGGATCTTCACTACGGAATAAAGGTGTGCAGTTACTTCTTGATGCAGTTGCTGCTTTTCTGCCATCTCCTTTGGATGTACCCGCTATTGTTGGTACAAATCCTGAGACCGGAGCTGAAGAGTTACGACTGGTTGATGAACATGCTCCTTTTGCCGCACTGGCATTCAAAATAGCTACTGATCCGTATGTTGGTCGTATTGCTTTCTTCAGAGTTTACAGCGGAAGCCTGAAATCAGGTCATGTTGTGCTTAATGTGAACACAGGAAAGCGTGAGCGTATCGCCAGAATGATGCAGATGCATGCCAACAAACAGATTCCCATTGATACAATTGAAGCTGGTGATATTGGTGCAGCAGTCGGGTTTAAACTGATTCGTACCGGTGATACACTTACCGAAGAGAAGTTCCCCGTTTTGCTTGAATCCATGTCTTTTCCTGAGCCGGTCATTAGTTCAGCTATTGAACCAAAGACCCAGGATGAACTGGATAAAGTAATAGCAGCACTCACCAAATTATCAGAAGAAGATCCAACTTTTACCATCAGAACCGACGAAGAAACCGGACAGACCATTATAAGCGGTATGGGCGAGCTTCATCTGGAGATACTGGTCGACAGGTTACAGCGTGAATTCAATCTTAAAGTGAACCAGGGTGCTCCCCAGGTTGCTTATAAAGAGGCTCTTACGCACAATGTAATTCACCGCGAAGTTTACAAAAAGCAAACCGGCGGACGTGGCAAATTTGCCGATATTCAGTTTGAGATAGGTCCAGCCGACAAGGGTATTCGTGGTTTGCAATTTATCAACGAAATTAAAAACGGAGCCCTTCCAAAGGAGTTCATCGCAGCTGCTGAAAAAGGTTTCCGGAATGCAATGTTCAATGGTGTACTTGGAGGCTTTCCGGTTGAGAGCATGAAAGTACGGCTGTTCGACGGATCAACACATCCTGTGGATTCTGATTCATATGCATTTGAAACTGCTGCTATGATAGCATTCAGGGATTCGGCAAAAAAAGCCGGATGCATACTGCTCGAGCCTATCATGAAAATCGAAATCAATTGTCCTGACGATTACATCGGTGATATTACCGGTGACTTGAACAAACGTCGTGGTCAACTCGAGAAAATTGATGCCCATATTTTTTACCAGATTGTCGATGCCAAGGTTCCCCTTGCTGAGATGTTCGGTTATGTTACCACACTTCGTTCCCTTTCATCCGGACGGGCTACTTCAAGCATGGAGTTTTCACACTATGCCGCATGTCCATCGGATATTCTGGAACAGGTCATGATAAAGACTAAAGGATATTATATTAAATAGTAAGCGAATTTTTAAATCCAAACTACTGTGAACCAACGGATTAGAATAAAGCTCAAATCTTACGACTACAATCTGGTTGACAAATCAGCCGAGAAGATCGTAAAAACTGTTAAGTCGACTGGTGCGATAGTTAGTGGTCCAATTCCACTGCCTACCAATAAGAAGATTTTTACAGTGAACAGGGCAACTTTTGTCAACAAAAAGTCGAGGGAGCAATTTCAGTTATGCTCATACAAACGACTGATGGATATTTACAGTTCCACTTCAAAAACCATTGATGCTCTGATGAAATTGGAGTTGCCAAGTGGAGTAGAAGTAGAAATTAAAGTCTGAGTTTATCTGAAGTCATTAAAATTAGGAGACAATGTCAGGACTATTAGGAAAAAAAATCGGAATGACCAGCGTTTATGATGCCTCTGGAAAGAATATTCCATGCACGGTAATTCAAGCGGGTCCATGCGTAGTAACCCAAATCCGAACTAAGGATAAAGAAGGTTATGATGCAATTCAGTTGTCATTCGATGACGCGAAGGAGAAAAATACTCCCAAAGCATTAATCGGACACTATGCGAAAGCTAAAACTTCGCCCAAAAGGATATCTTCAGAGTTTACCCGTTTTGAAGCGGGTCATTCGAAAGAATATGGAGATTTAGTATTGGTGGATGTTTTTGAGGAAGGTGAATTTATTGATGTATCCGGAATATCCAAAGGAAAAGGTTTTCAGGGAGTTATTCGCCGTCACAATTTTAGTGGAGTAGGTGGTGCAACACACGGACAGCACAACAGGTTAAGAGCTCCCGGTTCGCTTGGTGCATCTTCTTATCCGTCACGTGTTTTCAAAGGAATGAGGATGGCCGGACATACTGGCAGCGATAAAGTGAAAGTAATTAACCTCAGAGTCATGAAGATTGTTCTTGAAAAAAATCTTCTGGTTGTTAAAGGTTCAGTGCCCGGAGCTAATGGATCATATTTAAAAATTGAAAGATGGAGTTAGTAGTTTATAAATTCACTGGTGAGCCAACCGACCGCAAAATCACTCTGAAAGAGGAAATTTTCGGAATTGAGCCTAACGACCATGCCATTTATCTGGATGTTAAACAGATTCAGGCTAATCAGCGTCAGGGAACTCATAAATCAAAAGACAGGAGTGAGGTTTCAGGAAGCACACGCAAATTGAAACGTCAGAAAGGAACCGGTGGAGCCAGAGCTGGAGATATTAACAGCCCGTTGTTTGTTGGTGGAGGTCGTGTTTTTGGTCCCCGTCCACGCGACTATGGTTTCAAACTCAACAAAAAAACCAAACGTTTGGCAAGAATGTCAGCCTTGGCACATAAAGCATTAGAGAACAGTGTGATGGTTATTGAAGACTTCACAATTGATGCACCTAAGACCAAGACGTATGCAGATTTTTTGAAACGTTTTAGTTTACAAGATAAAAAAACACTTTTAGTGGTCACTGAATCAAATAATAGTGTAATTTTGTCGGCTCGAAATCTGAAGAACGCGAAAGTTATAAATGCTTCAGATTTAAATACATACGACATTCTAAGTGCAAATAATCTGGTATTCGTCGAGAGCAGTTTGCAGGTGATGGATCAGATATATGCAATTTAATACGAGTCAGGAATCCGTAAAAACGAACAAGATGAGTATCATAATCAAACCGGTGATAACTGAAAAGATGACTGCTATGGGCGAGAAGCTCAACCGCTATGGTTTCATAGTGAGCAGGGACGCCAATAAGGTACAGATTAAAACTGCTGTGAAAGAACTTTATGGAGTAGACGCTATCGACGTTAACACCATCAACTATACCGGCAAGAATAAGAACCGATACACAAAAGGCGGATATATTGCTGGCAGGACAAGCGCCTATAAAAAGGCTATTATTACGCTAGCGAAAGGTGAAAGTATTGATTTTTACAGCAATATCTAAGGTAAATGGCTTTAAAGAAATTTAAACCGACAACTCCCAGTCAGCGCTTCAAAGTAATTAGCGCTTTCGACGAGATAACCACCGCAAAACCCGAGAAAAGTCTTCTCGAACCTGTGAAAAATTCAGGCGGTAGAAATAACCAGGGTAAAATGACCATGCGTTATATTGGTGGTGGGCATAAAAAAATGTATCGAATTATCGACTTTAAAAGGGACCTCGAAAATGTTCCTGCCATTGTTGAGACAATTGAATACGATCCAAACCGTTCTGCACGAATAGCTTTGGTTAAATATCCTGACGGAGAGAAACGTTATGTTGTTGCTCCTCACGGACTGAAAGTGGGCCAGGTGCTCATGTCAGGTAAAGGTGTTTCTCCTGAGATCGGGAACTCATTGTATCTTAGTGAAATCCCCTTGGGAACCAATATTCACAATATTGAACTCAGACCCGGACAGGGAGCTAAAATGGCAAGAAGTGCCGGATCATATGCACAGTTGATGTCAAGAGACGGTAAGTTTGCAATTGTAAAATTACCTTCCGGCGAGACCCGTATGATACTTCAGGCCTGTAAAGCTACCATTGGAATAGTTTCAAACCTTGACCATAGTCTTGAAATCAGTGGCAAAGCCGGACGTTCACGCTGGCTGGGTCGCCGCCCGAGAACCCGTGGTGTAGCAATGAATCCTGTTGATCATCCTATGGGAGGTGGCGAAGGCCGTGCTTCCGGCGGACATCCCAGATCAAGAAAAGGATTGCCTGCAAAAGGATACAAGACCAGATATCCAAAGAAAGCCTCAAATAAATATATTATCGAATCCAGGAAGAAGTAACCTGATCATAAATTTGAATAACTATGAGCCGTTCATTAAAAAAAGGACCATATATCCACTACAAGCTCGAGAAAAAAGTGCTTGAACTGGTTGACAGCAAAAAGAAACTTGTTGTTAAAACCTGGTCAAGGGCTTCAATGATATCTCCCGAATTTGTTGGTCAGACAATAGCTGTACACAACGGAAATAAATTCATCCCTGTTTATGTCACCGAGAACATGGTGGGTCACAAGCTAGGCGAATTTGCACCTACACGTACTTTCCGCGGACATTCTGGTAATAAGGATAAAGCCAAAAAATAATAAGGACTGAAGAATGGGATCAAGAAAACATAACAGCGCTGAGGCCGCAAAATTGGCCAGAAAGTCGCAATACATCGCAAAATTGAATGATTGCCCCACCTCTCCACGCAAAATGAGGCTTGTGGCTGATTTAATCCGCGGTATCGAAGTTGAACGCGGACTTCAGATTCTCAAACATCTGCAAAAGGATGCATCTGAAAGAATGTATAAATTACTGGCCTCGGCAATCGCAAACTGGCAGGTAAAAAACGAAGGTTCGCGTGTTGAAGATGCAGGACTCTTTGTAAAGGAGATTCAGGTAGATGGTGGACGGATGGTTAAAAGAATCCGTACAGCACCTCAGGGAAGGGCCAATCGTATAAGGAAACGCTCTAACCATGTTACCCTTGTTTTGGGCGATAATCGCCAAACCGAAGAACTAGTAAACGATAACCAGTAAACATCAATAATTCATAATCTGAATGGGACAAAAGACAAACCCGATCAGCCTAAGGCTGGGTATCATTAAAGGATGGGACTCCAACTGGTACGGAGGCCGGAACTTTGATCAGAAAATTTTGGAAGATTTCCAAATCCGTAAATATCTCAATGCCCGTCTTTCAAAAGCTGGTATTTCGAAAATTGCTATTGAGCGTACCCTTAAACTTGTTACTGTTACTATTCATACTGCCCGTCCGGGTATCATTATCGGAAGAGGTGGTCAGGAAGTTGACAAACTGAAGGAAGAACTCAAGAAAGTTACGAGCAAGGAAGTACAGATCAATATTAGTGAAATAAAACGCCCTGAACTTGATGCCGTTTTGGTTGCAAGTACAGTAGCCAGACAAATAGAAGGCCGTATTTCATACAGGCGTGCTATCAAAACAGCTATTGCTTCAACAATGCGCATTGGTGCTGAAGGAATTAAAATATTCATATCTGGCAGATTGGCAGGAGCTGAAATAGCCCGCAGAGAGCAGTTCAAGGATGGAAGAGTTCCACTGCATACCCTCCGGGCTGATATCGATTACGCTCACGACGAAGCACATACTACTTACGGACGAATTGGCATAAAAGTATGGATTTGTAAAGGCGAAATCTATGGAAAACCTGAATTAGTACCCTCAGGATCAACTACTCCCAAAATGCCAAAACCTATGGGTGCTGGTGCTCCGGGCGGTCATCGTCCGAAACCAAGGGGTAGAAACAGGAAATAGTATTAATTGAAAATGAATAAATCTCGGTAATACAATGTTACAGCCGAAAAAGACTAAATACAGGAAACAGCAGAAGGGCAAAATGAAAGGTTTCGCCCAGCGTGGACACGAGATAGCTTTTGGATCATTTGCTATCAAATCGCTGGAGACAACTTTCATCACCGGCAGACAGATTGAAGCTGCCCGTCAGGCCCTCACCCGCTTCATGAAACGTGAAGGTCAGATATGGATCAGGATATTTCCTGACAAGCCTGTCACAAAGAAACCTGCTGAAGTGCGTATGGGAAAAGGAAAAGGTGCCCCCGAATATTTCGTGGCTCCTATTACCCCCGGACGTATTTTATTTGAAGCTGAAGGTGTGCCACTGGCTGTTGCCAAAGAGGCCCTTCGCCTCGCCGCCCAGAAACTTCCGATCGATACGAAGTTTGTTGTACGACCAGATTATAGTGAAGAAACCATATAAGATTCAGTGATGAAACAGGCAGTTATCAAAGAACTTTCTCTGAGCGACCTTCGTGAAAGACTCGATGAGGAAAAAAAGCAACTCACGCGTCTAAAACTTAACCACGCCGTTTCTCCTCTCGAGAACCCAATGAAGATCCAGGAATATCGCAAAACAATTGCGCGTATTTTAACTGAGTTGAGAAAACGGGAATTGGAAGAAGAAACAAAATTGAATAAGAAATAGCAATGGAAACCAGAAACTTACGCAAAGAAAAGATTGGCGTTGTGGTCAGCGACAAGATGGAAAAATCCATCGTCGTTATGGTTGAAAGGAGACTCATGCACCCCAAGTATGGGAAGTACGTGAAAAGGTCTTCAAAGTTCACCGCTCATGACGAGAATAATGATTGTCATACCGGCGATACAGTTCGCATTGCCGAAACCCGCCCATTGAGCAAAAATAAATGCTGGAGATTAGTCGAAATCATTGAAAGAGCTAAGTAATTATGATACAACAGGAATCACGACTGGCTGTGGCCGATAACAGTGGTGCAAAAGAAGTTCTTTGCATCCGTGTCCTCGGCGGGACCAGAAGAAAATATGCCTCTATCGGCGATAAAATTATCGTGGCTGTGAAGAATGCAATTCCTTCAGGCAACGTAAAAAAAGGATCAGTGGCAACTGCAGTGGTCGTTAGGACCAAAAAAGAAATCAGACGTCCTGACGGTTCATACATCAGGTTCGATGATAATGCCTGCGTAATCCTCAATGCTGCTGGCGAAATGAGCGGAACCCGTATTTTCGGGCCCGTTGCCAGAGAACTCAGGGAAAAGCAGTTTATGAAGATCGTCTCACTTGCACCCGAGGTGCTTTAAAAGATTAAACCACACAAATTATGTGCGCTAAACTTCATGTAAAAAAAGGTGATACCGTTAAAGTTGTTGCCGGTGATGATAAAGGTCAGCAAGGGAAAATCCTTGAAATTGATGCCGAAAAATTCCGCGCTATTGTTGAAGGTGTGAATCTGGTATCAAAACATACCAAGCCCAATGCTAAAAGTCCACAGGGTGGTATTATTAAACAGGAAGCACCTGTTCACCTTTCAAACCTTATGGTCATTGACTCAACGGGTAAACCCACCAGAACCGGTAGAAAAACCGATGCCAAGACCAACAAGTTAGTCCGCTTTTCCAAAAAAACAGGGGAGGTTATAAAATAATGAGCTATAAACCCAGATTACGCGAGAAATATCAGACTGAGATCATTGAGAATCTTACAAAACAGTTTGAATATACAACAGTAATGCAGGTGCCCAAGTTGGTTAAAATTGCTTTAAACCAGGGATTAGGTGATGCGATTGCTGATAAAAAACTTATCGACGTTGGTGTTGATGAAATGACAAATATTGCCGGTCAGAAAGCTGTGGCAACCAAATCTAAGAAGGATATCTCCAACTTCAAACTGCGTAAGAATATGCCGGTTGGTGTAAGAGTGACCCTGAGAGGAGAAAGAATGTATGAGTTTCTTGACAGACTCATCTCCATTTCAATCCCGCGTATCCGTGATTTCAGAGGAATTAATGAAAAGGGTTTTGACGGTAGGGGCAACTATACCTTCGGGATTACTGAACAGATCATTTTTCCTGAAATTAATATTGATAAGATTAATAAAATACAAGGCCTGGACATTACATTCGTGACAACCGCAAAAACCGATCGTGAAGCCCATGCATTGTTGAAAGAATTTGGATTCCCTTTTAAAACCCAAAAATAATAAAGTATTATGGCAAAAGAATCAATGAAAGCCAGGGAAGTAAAAAGGCTTAAATTAGTGGAAAAGTATGCTGCAAAGCGTGCTGCTCTCAAAGAAGCCGGTGATTTTATCGGACTTCAGAAGCTTCCACGTAACGCTTCACCCATACGCCTCCACAATAGGTGTAAAATCAGCGGCAGACCAAAAGGCTATATGCGTACTTTTGGATTGTCACGTATAAATTTCAGGGAAATGGCCTCAAACGGACTTATCCCAGGAGTTAGAAAAGCCAGTTGGTAAATCATTATATTAAAATAATTATCA
>CAZKCK010000152.1:0-9735 GCA_964550695.1 uncultured Bacteroidales bacterium
ACCGGCAAAATAGGCATTGGCAATGTAACCAACCCAACTGCCAAACTGCATCTGCTCTCCGATGAAAATGAAGCTGCCGTTCTAAAACTGGAACATCATACAACAGGCGTAAACCGTTATTCGGGAATTATATTTTCTGATGAACATTCCATCACAGCTTCCGAGGCTGACAACATGGTATTCAGTACAGCCGGTAATAAGAATTTTGTTTTTCAGCATGGCGACATTTTCATGGAAGATATCAGCAGCGGCATCATCATGAAATCCCCCAACGGACAATGCTGGCGTGGCACGGTTACTGACGGCGGGACGATGCAGTTTACGCAGATTAACTGCCCCACAGTAGTAACCGGTGTGCTGGCAGAAACACCTGCTGATGAAAGGTTCCGTATCTATCCCAACCCAGCTTCACACCTCCTGAACATCGAAATCCCTGAAGGCATCACCAATGCCATAGCAGTCATTACCAACCTCGGAGGCAGTCATACCTCCACCCACCGGTTAACCGGGTTGCGCACCACCCTCGATATCTCAGCCCTGCCCGCCGGTGCATATGTGGTAAGTATTTTGGGGAATGGATCACAGCTTGCAGCATGTCAGGTGATTCTGCAGTAGGAACGGGTTAAGTGGCATGAATGCTGTCTGGTTCCACCTTTCACCATTCACCATTTACCTTTCACCGTTAAGTAGCAATAATGCTAAATGGTTACAGGTACTTACAAGCATCCATACATGGTTTTGAAACCGGCTCCCGTATATTCGAAATTAAACCAGCATCTTACAATATAGGTGCATGCAAATTTTTAAAAAAATAACTAATAAAACAAACAATGAGAAATTTAAAAATTCTGGCTATTATCTTCGCAATGATAGCCATACAATCAAATCTGAAAAGTCAGATCAGTTATTCTGACAATACAATTTCTCCAACAGCCTTATTCCCAAGTGCACTTGGGAAAAGCAATACCGTAAATGGCAACTATTCTTTAGTTGGTGGTCTAAGTTCAAAAGCGAATGGATCCTACGCTTTTGGTTTTGGCAATGCTTCTTATGCCACAGGCGACTATTCGTTTGCTTTTGGCAATGAAAGTGAGGCAACAACTGAATATTCAATTGCAATGGGTTATCACGCAAAAGCAACAGGAACCTCTGCAATAGCAATTGGACTTGACGTACAAATACTAGTCCCACAGGCAGTTGGGATAGGCCGTAATGTGCGTTCATATGCTAGCGGGGGATACATTATTGGTATGGGCTTAGGCTTATCGAAACCTTTCATTAATAATGTTGGTCATTCTCTAATGATCGGCTTCAACTCTACACGTCCAACATTTTTTGTAGGTTCGTCATCAGGGGATACTGCTTCCGGTAAAATTGGCATTGGCAATATAACAAACCCCAAGGCCAAGCTGCACCTGCTCTCAGATGATGGAGAGGCAGCCGAGTTCAAACTTGAGCACCGGACAACCGGCTTTAGGCAGTATGCACAAATATATCTGGGCACCCATACCATACGTGCCGGCAATGCTGAAAACATGGTGTTTACTACACCCACCAATAAAAATTTTGCCTTTTTAAATGGAAATATGGGCATAGGGACCACAGAACCAGGCGCCAGACTCCAAATTTCCGATGGCGACATTTATGTTGAAGATATTAACCATGGCATTATTATGAAGTCCCCGGATGGACAATGCTGGCGGGGCACCCTTACCGTGAGCGGGATGCTGCAGTTTACGCAGATCAACTGCCCTCCGGTGATAACCGGTGTGCAGGCAGAAACACCTGCTGATGAAAGGTTTCGTATCTATCCCAACCCCGCTTCACACCTCCTGAACATCGAAATCCCCGAAGGCATCACCAATGCCATGGCAGTCATTACCAACCTCGAAGGCCGCCATACCTCCTCCCACCGGTTAACCGGGCTGCGTACCACGGTCGATATCTCAGCCCTGCCCGCCGGAGCGTATGTGGTGAGTATTTTGGGGAATGGATCACAGCTTGCAACACACCAGATGATTGTGCAGTAGGAATGGGGAAAATTTGAAGATATGAGGATTTGAAGATGTGAGGATTTGAAGAAATGAAGATATTAGATAATGTGCTTATACGGGGAATCAAACAATATAGTAATCCTTTCAGAAACTTATAAGCAGATTGAGGATTTGTATCAGTAAGGTTCTTTCATTAGCACCCTTCGGCAGGCTCAGGGCAGGCTATTTTCACATTATCTAATTAGCAAATTAGATTTCCTGTGGTGGTGTATTTGTATGAATTTTTGGTAGTTTTAAGTGTACCATTAAAATGATACTGGTTACCGGTGTACATGCCGTTGCAGCAAAGCTGCTTTTTGCATTTCACCGAAAAAGGCTCTTTTCCAGCGATTAACGATTGGAAAATAATTCTGAAAAAAAGTTTTAAAAAATGAAAAATTTAACACACCGGTGACAGTTTCTGTCACCGGTACGACCGTATCTTTGTTGAAAAGTTTACATTAGAAATTTTCCAGAGAGCTGGCATCTAATGTATAACTTTATAAATAAATGTTTTTCGAACAGTCATTAACATCCATTAAACTTAGGTTAAACTCACAAACAAAAGTCATGAAAACAAAAACTTTCTTAAAACTAATGATGGTCATTGTAATCCTTTCACTAGTTGCATGTGACAAGGATCAACCAGGCAATCCCCAACTGGGCAATTCATACCAATTGACTCAGGATGACCAAATTGTTACGAGCCGAATTTTAAAATTTAGGCAAAAACTAGCCTACAAAAAGGCACACCCAAGCTACAAAAGCAGCCAACTTGTAAACATTGACAGCGCACGCTGGGATGTTGAAACCAACCTAAACACTACCTATGCCTTTCCTGACGGCAAATACCTTCGGACACTTATTGATTCAGCCTTGCTTTACATGCCTGCGGTTGACACTATGCTAACTACCGAGGATGGCATGTTGGCACTTTACGAGCAATGCTTTTCCAAAGCAGTTGAAGTTTTCCAGAATTGCCCTTACGCCCAAAAAAACCTATTGTTCGTAAGTCTTAAAAAGGGTGAGTTGGTTAACAATGAATACGAGGTAACAATTAAGGTAATGATGGGCGAGGTCTTGAGTTCCGGTTATACTTATAACCCTTTTGGCCCGGATGATGACTGGATTTATGGGGATATGTATGGCAAGTGTGATGGTACATTATTCAACGAATCGGATGCTGGAAAGCAACTGGAATCCCAGCTGAACAACAACCGCCCGATATTTTTGCCTGGGCCTGGCTATCGCATTGTGTACACTCTTGACCCTGATAGCCCATACATCCTAGTGGGTAGTGAGTACACTAATTCAAACGGGCAGTACCTTATTTGCTATATGGAAAAATATGGAGATTTCACAGATGAGGAAAAATGCCTTGATGATGGCGAAATGAATTTCCATTATAACGGAGAGCGTGAAGTCATATACGATAGGATGCAAATTACATATAACAAACCGAATAATTGGGAATTTATGAACAGCATGATTGATGGGAAGCTTGAAAACATAGGTACAGATCAGCAACGGATCCGGCATGAAAACAAATTGTATTACTCGTACAGGCATGTAGTAAAGCTTGAATACATACCTAATGCTATTGTTATCAGCGATTAAATAAACTCAATATGAATTATAAGTGGACCATGTTGAATATCCTGCTTTGGCTTACACTGACTTTAGCTACTTGGCAGTTGGGCAAAGCCCAGTCGTCGTTTAAAATTGCGCTTGCAACACCTGAAGACGAATTTTTAGATGGGGGGGCTGTTGATTCCGCAGGAAATGCGTATTTAGTTGGCACACGTTTGATTGCATATTCTGATACTGCCGTTGGCTTACTAATGAAAATTTATAATTCTGGCTTTTATAAAACCAGGATTCTTTCAAAACCGGATACCAACATCACTTATGTCACATGTACCCTACTTGAATCGGGCAATTTTTTTGTAACAGGGGTACTTCAAAAACAGGGTACCGATAAATTTGAAATGCTTGTGGTCATGGTTATTGACACTGCATTAAATGTGCTTAGTGAAAAAATAATTGGTCTGCCTACAGGGTATATCAATTTTTCGGCCCAGGAAGCCATACTGACAAACCAGGGAAACGTTGCACTGGTTGCGTTAGCTGGCTATTGGAATGGGTTCCGGATCAAGTATAACAACTACCTGTTGAAACTTACCCCAAGCGGCGACACACTTGTAACGCATGTGTATGAAACAGGAATGGATATTTTTGACTCGCAACCCTATTGCTGGCGCAAGATGCCCAATTCAAACGATTTGATGCTGATAGGGCGTTGCTTTAATATATCGAACCAAAACGAACTGGAGTTTTTTGACGAAGACCTGAACCTAATAAGATTTAACCGTTTAAATGACCCAAGGTACCTTGGAGGCTTGCAGTTCAGTAGTGAAATATGGCTGGATAGTTCCCAGTTCTTGATGACCCAGCACATGGTGGACCATTCAGGGCCTGTAAACGAATATTATATTGGCGTTTACAGGCTCGATACTTCAGGGCATTACTTCCAGGAACTAAGGCTCGATCATGTTGACACCATTGATTATATTGCCTTTTATAAGAGCATGGCCTGTTATGATGATACCAATGTTTACATCGGTGGATTCCAAAGCTACAATGTGGGACCAATAAATCTTCCGACAAATGTTTATCTTTATTTAATAGACCGGAATATGGATCTGATCGGTACCTCTACCTTGGGTGGAGATACGTATTACCATGCCAATTTTGTTCTGGCAACGCCTGATAAAGGTTGTTTGATTATGACGCAACGGTATGATAGCCTTCCCTATTTTGAAGCCGATGCAGTCATTTGGAAGGTTATGCCGGAGGATATGACCATTGTTACTACTATCGAAGAATCACCTCCACCAAAGGAACCCAACTCAACGTGGCCCAACCCTGCACAAAACGAGGTTTATATTAGCCTGGCCGGCTTCACATCTGGTGATAAACTTCGGTTTAGTCTGTTCGATTTCCAAGGCAGAAAATGCCTCGATAAACAAATGCTAGTTACTGGCAATACCCTTAAGGTTGAACTACAAACTCTGGTCCCTGGCACATATGCCTACGTAATTGAAAGCAAAAATGGAAATCGTATTCAATCAAAGATTATAAAAAACAAATACTAAAAAATGAAAACGCTAAATACCTTAATTTGGGTTATTTGTATAACCATGCTGCCTGCGTTAGGTTATTCACAGTGCGTAAATTGTCAATCGGGTACCGTAACAGGTACCAATGCAAGTGGCATTGGTACAGGGCCTTCGGCAACAGGTAATTCAGCATTTGCAGGAGGAACTGGCTCGTTGGCATCAGGTGATTATTCTTTCGCATTTGGAGATCAAGCTTCTGCCCAAAAACTAAACTCTGTTGCTTTTGGGTATAAAAGTATTTCTTCTGGAAAATTCGGTACGGCAATGGGTTGGAATGCAGTAGCATCTGGTGAATACGCCGTGGCCTTAGGACTTCAAGTGGAGTCATCGACAGTTTCGTCTTTTACAATCGGAAGAAACTTGAAAGCCACAGCAAGCCAGGCATTTATAATTGGGACTGGCTATTCTGGATCAAAATTGTTGATTAACAACCTATCAAGTTCTTTAATGATAGGCTTCAACTCCACATTACCCACTTTTCTAGTTAGTTCCTCGGCTGGAGAAACTGCCACCGGCAAAATAGGCATTGGCAATGTAACCAACCCCACCGCCAAACTGCATCTGCTTTCGGATGATGGAGAAGCTGCAGAGTTAAAATTGGAACACCGCACCACCGGCCTAAGGCAATACGCCCAAATTTACCTTGGCGCTCATACTATACGCGCCGGAAATACAGAAAATATGGTATTTACTACCCCTGTTACCAAACATTTTGCATTTATGAACGGCAATTTGGGAATAGGAATCGCCACTCCCTCTCAAAAACTTGATATTGATGGCAACATATGCCTGCGGAATAATGGGGCAATAGGTTCCTGGTCCGATAATTCATTAGGTTTTGTAACAAATGGTAAGGTTCGCATGACTATTCTGAATACAGGCAATGTGGGCCTGGCCACTATCACTCCGCTGCAACCGCTACATGTAAGCGGCAATGTATTGCTAACCGGCAAGAACTCTACGCTGCTGTTTTCAGATGAGCCACCCACCAACGGCAACTGGGGGAAATGGGGCATTGAGTACGAAAGTGGTGGCCTTAATTTCTGGAGGCCCTTTGAAAGCAAAGTTCCTGATCAGGGTAATTATGACCCAAAAGCCGGTGCAACAAACTTCGTGTTATTTATTAAAGACAATGGAAATGTGGGCATTGGAACCAATATGCCAGCCGTTAAATTTCATGTGAACGAAGGCAGTACATTATTGAATGGCAATCTGCAGGTCGGTGTGCCCGGGAATAATAGAATAACCAGCATTTACGGCAAAGTCGGTCTGGGGACTGATAACCCCTTATCTGCATTGCAGGTGAATGGCAGCGTTTCGGTAGGGTACAATGTTCACACCCCTCCGGGTAGTACAAGTCTGATTGTAAATGGCCCTGTCGGTATAGGAACATTCACCCCTACAGTACCTCTTGAAGTTGTTGGCAAAATTAAAACAACTGAATTTCAGTTAACCACCGGATATATGAATGGGTATATTTTGAAATCAGATGGAAATGGTAACGCAATGTGGGCCAGCCCCTCAACCATTGACGATGGTGATTGGACCCGGAATGGAAACAATATTACGGTTGATGAATTCAAAAAAATTGGTATAGGCACCACCACACCGGCCGAAGCCCTCGACCTGAACGGAAACCTGCTTTGCAGTGGCAACATCAAAGGCGGGAGAACTGGATGGGAACCTTTTAAAATAATGGCAAACAGCAGTGAAACTGACGGATCGTATATCTTGCTTTCAAACAATAACAATCAGGCGGGCTCAGTGAAGTTTTATGCATCAGGCACTGACGGGCGCATTGAATTTCATAACCAGAATATGCAAGTGATGTCAATCCGGGCTGATAACAATGTATATTTAGGCAATCCTGAAACAAATACCAATCTTTTCGTGAATGGAGAAATATCCTGTGGTCTTGTAAGGGTAAACACCGATAGCTGGTGGGATTGTGTTTTTAATGAAGGATATGCCCTAAAGCCCCTTTTGGAGGTTGAGTCCTATATCAAAAAAAACAAACACCTGCCCGAGATACCTTCCGAAAAGGAAGTAATGGAGAACGGCATTGATTTGGGCAAGATGAATGCCCTGCTGCTCAGAAAAGTTGAGGAGCTAACGCTTTATGTAATTGAGCTGGAGAAAAGGATTAAAAGTAATGAAAATTAAAATAAATGAAAACACTTAAAATTGCAATATTCTTAATAGCACTTTCAAATTGCATTGTTGCCCAGATGATTGCGGTTAAAAAAGATAAACAAACCGATAAAAATGGTTACAATATTAAATTGGCATTACATTTCTATGACACTACTAAAAAAAAGCTGGTTGACTCTTTAGATTTAATTGAACTCAACCCTTACAATTATCTTCCGTATACAAAAGTTTCTGTGAATGAACAATTTAATACGGTTTATAGGATAAATAACTTTGCTGATTTCGACCATTTATTCCCTAAAGTTTACAGGGATAAATATTTCCAGAATTGTAATGTCGATTCAAGTCGATACCTAGGATTACTATTTTCCAATATCAACCTTTCTACCTTCAATCTTTCAAATAGTTTTATTGCTATCAGTTTTGACTTAATTGCTCGACAGGAAAATTCGGATCTATTGGATGGTGCAATCAGTACCATTTTAGTATTTGATAATAAAAAGAATCTAATATATAAGAAAGAAAATTGTAAAAGTGTTAAAAATTTGGCCGTATCGGATGATGGCGTCTACATGGCTTATTGTTATGGTGCCGGCGGACCTGATAATACTTTGATAATTAATGGAATTGAAATTATAGAGACCAAAACCAATAGAATAGTTTTTAAGGAATTAGGCAATTTCTCTGGACCTTCAGGAGGTTGTTATCCCGATTTGATACAATTCGAATGCACCTATAGCGGGGGGTTTATACGTGACTATTATTTTAATACCAGAACAAAGACAATATATTCATATTACTACAACTCACATACAACAAGGGCTGCTTTAATTGATATTAAACCTGAGGGACTTGTGTATAAGGATAAAAATGATAAGCAAAGCATTTTATATTTCAAGAAAGATTTTGATGTAATAAAAATAAAATGAATCCTATGAAATCCATACTCATAGCATTAGGGTTTCTAATTTATTATTTAACTATTTGTGCTCAAAATACAAATTTGGGGCTCCAGTATATTGACCATTCCACTGGTATTACGTACAATTATACAACTTCACACATCAATTCAGATTTTGGGATGAGAAATTGTACAGAATGTACCTTATGGCATAAGGGTATTGATATAAACCGGACTGATGACTTGGGTGATAGGATATTATCACCGGTTGATGGTGAAGTTGCCCAAATATGGATTAATACAACTTATATCGTTTTATTAATTAATGGTGTAGATGGTGCAAGCTACGGATATGGACACATTTTTCATAATTACAGTATAAGTAGTTTACCGATTAAACTTGGTGATTTTGTGCTAGCAAAATGTGAACCTCCCAATAGCAATAAACTAGCAATAATTGATTTATTGAATAACCGTGCCTTTTCTACAATAGATGGAGGTGAGGTTAAGTATATTCAACAACTGCCTTATACTACTAGCCGCTATGTTGAAAGAGGTTGGCCTATTGCTCCCGTTGGAGATTCCTACGCAACAAACCGCCCACATTTGCATTTGTACTTAGTTGAAGATGCCTTTGGCTCGCCAACAGATAATCACAATACAAAAAATCCACTTCAAATTTTAACACATCAAGATTCTCAATTTGATGTAATATTAGATTCAATCACTAATCTTACAGAATATGGACATGCAGTTTTTTATGGCGGAAATCAAAAAGCTAGTTCAAGAATAAAAATCAGAATGTTTGGTGCCGGTAATACTTCAACCTACACGAATCAGATAATGGACGTTGATAGTGTACTTTTGCAAATTAAAAAGTATAGTGAACCTGACGATAATTATAAATTAATAAAAGGAGACAATTTCTTCTCGAAAATTGACCTTGGGGGAAAGATTGGTCATGTTCGATACCCTTCAAAAGGTTCACCGCCATCAAATACTGAATTTGATATTGTGGTACATTATGGTAGCACAAACAAAACAGGGGTTGAACCACTTGCATACGCACAGTACGGCCCCGAACCCTTAGATTATTGGCACTTTTCGGATTTTTATACCAGAATTCATAAAAAGGATTATTTCAGCGGTCCGGTGAAACTTGCAAATTCTATTGCTGAAGCCAGATATCCCGATGGGATTTATTACCTAAGACCCAAAGCATACCGAATTAATAATGAGGAAGCTGTAAATCCATCAAACCAAAATAACAATGCTCCAAAGCAAATAATCATTGATAACTTTCAGCCATATATTTCCTTTGTAAAGATCAAAGAATCAGGAGCTTTTAACTACAAATACGAGCGTGGCTGGCACTGGGTCAACAACAAAATGCTGCTCAGTCCGCTGCCTGAATCAAAAATCCTGAACCAGAATGTTGATGTTATAATCGAAATAACCACTTCAGAACCAA
>CAZKCK010000153.1:0-9721 GCA_964550695.1 uncultured Bacteroidales bacterium
CGTAATTAAAATCAACAGCTAATATAACAAAAAAAATCCAAAATGCAAAATTTTCTATTTTTTTTCACTAAAAAAAGTGATTTCATACTTCCAAATTCTTCCATCTTCAAATTCTCATATCTTCAAATCTTCAAATCCTCTCATTTTCCCCCATCTTCAAATCCTCAAATCTTCAAATCTGCATATCTTCAAATCTTCAAATCCTCACATTCCTTTCCTATCTTTGCGGCCTAAAATCCGGATCATGAAAGTAGTTGACCATTGTCTTGTTACCGATGATTTATCAGAGGTATTGTTTGTATGTGATCTTGAGAAGTGCAAAGGGGCCTGCTGTGTGGAGGGTGAATCAGGGGCACCGCTTACCGATGAGGAAATATCAGTTCTTGAAGATATTGTGCACTATGTAAAACCCTACATGACCGAACAGGGCATACGCGAAGTTGAACAAAACGGGGTGTTTGATTATGATGTTACGGGCAGTTATGCCACGCCTCTGGTAAATGGGTGTGAGTGTGCTTTTACCAATTTTACGGATGGTATTGCCTGGTGTGCAATCGAAAAAGCCTGGGCCGATGGTAAAATCAGTTTCCAAAAGCCGGTTTCATGCCATTTGTACCCCATCAGGCTTTCAAGCCTGCGTTCAGGTGATGCCATCAATTACCACAAATGGAACATCTGTAAACCCGCGTTAAAGAAAGGTAAGATGCTGGATGTACCACTCTATAAGTTCCTCAAAGAACCCCTGGTTAGAAGATACGGCAATGAATGGTATGAAAAACTTGTTGCTGAATTTGAATGAAAATCAGCGCATTCGTTGCAAGGACATTGCCAATAACCCATCTTTGCAACCAAAGCTCCAAGCCACCAGGGATCACCAAAGTGTCACCATTCACTAATCACCAAACATCAACGGTGGTTTCGACAAGCTCAACCACCGGGTTCACCCTCATTCTTCGGTTGGGCAAGCTTCACCCTTCACACATCCAGCCTGCTGAGAGCATAAGCATAGGCACCTATTGAAACGGCCTTTGAAGTTCCAAGACTCGACATTGCAACTCCCACGCGTTTTACCGGGTCGTATTTAATCACACGGTCACCAAACGGAACTGTGATCTCGCTTACCTCTCCTTTAATAAATGCATTGAGGTCGGTTTGATCGTGAAGATTGTACACTTTAATTTCTAGTCTGTCGAGTGAGCGGCCTGCAATGGTTTTGAATGGTGTATTGATCTCTTTTACAAGCCTGTCAAGAAATAAAGGATAAGCACCGGATAAACCACCGCCTAGTACAACCAGGCCATCAACCAGGGTGATGGCATCGGCTATTGCATTGCCGGCAACAATGGCCAATTCGTCAAAAGCCTTGATGGCAGCCAGTTTATTGCCTGCCCTGAGCCCCATTCCAATCTCAAAAATTTCTTTGGGTTCAGGTGAATCTTCAACCGGAATTCCTGATTCGCGTGTAAAAACCCTTTTAATACCCCTGATACTGATGCTTTCTTCGGCACTGTGTCCGGGATAGAGCTTGTTGGTCGTACGGTTTATTTCGCCCGGAGCCGAATTATCGCCATGCAGTAATTTACCGCGCACCACTATTCCACCACCGAAACCGGTGCCAAAGGTTACGCCTATAAGATTCTTGTACCTCTTAGGACTGCCTGATTTCTGAAGCATCTCATTCATGAGTGGAAGCACGCCAGCAATAGCTTCTCCATAAGCAAACAGGTCTCCGTCATTGTTGATAAAAACCGGAAGGTTAAAGGCATCTTCAAGATAAGGCCCGAGCGCTACGCCTCCTTTAAATACAGGCAGGTTCTCCAGATTTCCGATAATACCGGCTTCATAATCGGCCGGGCCCGGAAAACTAAAGCTAATAGCCACGGGTTCCTGCGACAGGCTTTGCTTAACCCTTGTAAAACCGGATTTTATTGTAAGCAAAACCTCCTCGAGTGAATTTGCTCCGGCAGGCAGCGAAAATGGTTCAATTATTTCGTTTTCAGCCTGTACAGCACAAAAAACAAAGTTTGTACCCCCGGCATCCAAAGTCATTACTATTCTTTGATCGTTATTGTATCTCATGGCTCTTTTCAAAAAATCAATGCAAAAGAACGAAGAAAACCGCTAATTTTAATACTTTTACAGCCGGAAAATGAAAAAAGCTAAAGAAATAATCAATTCATTCATTAAAATATTATTTAATCAACTCCGATGAAACGCTTTAAACATTTATTGTTGGCTGCTACACTGTGTGTGGCGGTATTTTTTAATCTGAACGTTATGGCGTTCAATCCGCCTGATGAAGGTATGTGGTTGCCCATGTTCGTTGAAAGGCTGAACTATGTTGATATGCAGAAGAAAGGGCTGAAGCTTACTGCCGAAGAGTTATACAGCATCAACCATTCAAGCCTGAAAGATGCCATTGTTGGCCTGGCCGCAGGCAGTGCTCCCGGTGGCTATTTCTGTACAGGCGAGATTGTTTCGGATCAGGCGCTGTTGTTCACCAACCATCACTGTGGATTCAACTATATCCAGGAACACAGCACCATCGATAAAGACTATCTGACCAATGGTTTCTGGGCCATGAGCCTGCAGGAAGAACTCCCGAATGAAGGGCTTACCGCATCTTTCCTGGTTAAAATGGAAGATGTGACCAAACGTATGCTTGAAGCCCTGAGCGATACCATGTCAGAAGAAACCCGCAACAACAAAATTGCCGATATTTCAGAAGAAATTCAAAAAGAAAACGATGAAAACGGCAAGTACGACTGTGTTGTAAAACCATTCTTTGGCGGCAATGAATTTTACCTGTTTGTTTATCTCACTTACAAAGATGTTCGTTTGGTTGGAACACCACCTTCAAGTATTGGCAAATTTGGCGGTGATACCGATAACTGGATGTGGCCCCGCCATACCGGCGACTTCTCGGTATTCCGTGTGTATGCTGCTCCCGATGGCTCACCGGCCACATACAGCAAAGAGAATGTGCCCCTGAAACCTAAGCATTTCCTTCCGGTTTCAATAAAAGGTGTTCAGAAAAACGATTACGCCATGGTATGGGGTTATCCCGGCAATACTGACCGTTTCCTGACCTCATGGGGTGTAAACGCAGCCATCACCCAAACCAATCCTACCACTGTTCAGATCAGAGACCTGAAACTGAAACTGATGAAAGAGGATATGAATGCTGACCCCAAAATCAACCTGATGTATGCAGCAAAACATGCCGGAACGGCAAATTATTGGAAATACTACATCGGTCAGACCCGTGGACTGAAACGTCTGGGTGTGATGGAAGAAAAACAGGAACAGGAAGCTGCTTTCAGCGAATGGGTGAAACAAAATCCGCAACGCAAGGAAAAGTATGGTGATGCCCTCAACCTGATAATTGATGGTTACCGCGCCCTCGATCCCTTCAACGTTCCAATGACTTACATGAGTGAGGCTCTTTTTCAGGGACCTGAAATTGTTTCGATTGCCATGCGGGCTATAAGTTTAAAAGGCAATTATGAAAAGCTGAAAGAGGCCAAAGATGCCGATAAGGCCCAGATTGAAAAAAGTATTCAGTCAGGCCTCGACAGGCTGCGCAAGCGTGGCGAAGACTTCTTTAAGGATTACAACATGCCCACCGATAAAAAGCTCTTTATCGGTTTGTTAAACATGTATTATAAAAATGTTCCGAAAGATATGCAGGCAGATATATTCAGCATTGTTGACAAAAAATACAAGGGTGATATAGCACGCTGGGCCGATGATGTATATGAAAAAAGCATTTTCAGCAGCAAAGAAAATCTTGAAGCTTTCCTTGCCAAACCTTCACTGAAGGCACTCGAAAAAGACCCGGCCCTGAAAATCGCCTTGTCAGCCCGGACCTTTGCCATGCAGATGTATGGAATGCAGGGTGAACTTCAGAGCAAAATTGAGCGCGGAAACCGGCTGTACATTGCAGGTTTACTTGAGATGGCTCCGGATAAGAAATTCGCCCCCGATGCCAATTCCACCATGCGCGTAACTTATGGCTCTGTGCTTGATTACTATCCTGCTGATGCTGTTCATTACAACCTGTTTACCACCCTTTCGGGTGTGATGGAAAAGGAAGACCCTTCAAATGCCGAGTTTATTGTGGATCCAAAACTGAAGGAACTTTATGAAAAGAAAGACTTTGGCCGGTATGGCACCAAAGTAAACGGACGTGATGACATTGTTACCTGTTTCCTTACAACCAATGATATTACCGGTGGCAACTCAGGAAGCCCGGTAATTAACGCCAATGGCGAACTGATCGGTCTGGCCTTTGATGGCAACTGGGAAGCCATGAGCGGTGATATTGCCTTTGAACCCCAACTGCAGCGTACCATTTGTGCTGATGTACGTTATGTATTGTTCGTGATTGAAAAACTTGGCGGATGCACCCGCCTGATCAATGAGATGAAGATTGTTGAATAACAACTTACTTGACCAATAATAAAAAAGCCCGGGCCAATGGTTCCGGGCTTTTTTATTGTAAAATGATGTAAATATTACTTTAATGATTTTGCAAATCAGGTCAGTTTACGCTTGTGAGACTGCAACCGCAACCGCAACCGAAGCACCCACCATGGGGTTGTTTCCCATACCGATTAAACCCATCATTTCAACATGTGCCGGAACAGATGAAGAACCCGCGAACTGGGCATCGGAATGCATACGGCCCATGGTGTCAGTCATACCATACGAAGCAGGACCGGCACCCATATTGTCGGGGTGTAATGTACGGCCAGTACCTCCACCTGAGGCTACCGAGAAATACTTCTTGCCCTGTTCAATACATTCCTTTTTGTATGTGCCTGCCACAGGGTGCTGAAAACGGGTCGGATTTGTTGAGTTTCCGGTAATTGATACATCAACACCTTCGGAGTGCATAATAGCCACACCTTCGCGAACATCATCGGCACCATAGCAGTTTACCCCGGCTTTATCGCCTTTGGAATAAGCCTTACGTGCAACTTCCTTCAGTTCACCGGTGGCATAATCAAATTGTGTCTGTACATAGGTAAACCCATTGATACGGGCAATAATTTTGGCGGCATCCTTGCCTAAACCATTAAGGATTACACGCAGTGGCACCTTGCGTACACGATTGGCTGATTTTGCAATACCTATTGCACCTTCGGCGGCCGCAAACGATTCATGACCGGCAAGAAAGGCAAAGCATCTGGTTTCTTCGCGCAGCAACATGGCAGCAAGATTGCCATGACCTATCCCTACTTTGCGGTCGTCGGCCACAGAACCCGGAATACAAAATGCCTGCAGGCCTTCACCCAATGTGGCTGCAATATCTGATGCTTTCGTCTGGCCTTTTTTAATGGCAATGGCAGCTCCCACAATGTAAGCCCACATGGCATTTTCAAAAGCAATCGTTTGTATATCCTTTACAATTTTGTATACATCCACGCCTTTTTCGTCGCATATTTTTCTGGCTTCTTCCAGCGATGAAATTCCATATGAATGAAGCACTTTATCAATTTGATCAATTCGTCTGTCGTAACTTTCAAATAATGGCATTGTATGTTCCTCCTATTCTTTACGTGGGTCAATAGTTTTTACTGCATCTTCCATACGTCCGTATTTACCTGAAGCTTTTTTAAGTGCCTCGCCGGCATCGGTTCCTGCTTTGATCATATCGAGCATACGGCCCAGATTCAAAAATTCATAGCCAATAATCTCGTTGTCAGCATCCAGACCTATCCGGGTCACATAACCTTCCGCCATTTCGAGGTAGCGTGGTCCTTTGGCAACTGTACCATACATGGTGGCAGTTACACTGCGCAAACCTTTTCCGAGGTCTTCAAGACCGGCGCCTATCGGGAGTCCGCCTTCTGAGAAAGCTGTCTGTGTGCGTCCGTATACTATCTGCAGGAAAAGTTCGCGCATAGCGGTATTTATGGCATCACAAACAAGGTCAGTATTTAATGCCTCAAGAATGGTCTTGCCCGGAAGTATCTCTGAGGCCATTGCTGCCGAATGGGTCATGCCCGTGCAGCCAATGGTTTCAACCAAAGCTTCCTGAATAATGCCCTCTTTAACATTCAGTGTCAGCTTGCAGGCTCCCTGTTGCGGAGCGCACCAGCCAACACCATGGGTCAGTCCCGAGATGTCTTTTACTTCTTTGGCCTTTACCCAACACCCTTCCTCAGGTATTGGTGCCGAGCCATGATTGGCGCCCTGAGCAACGCAAATCATACCTTCAACTTCGTGTGTAAAATTCATTTGTATATTTTTTAGAATTCAAAAAATCCTTTTTTACTCCCTTGTTTATACAGCACGATGTTTGCCTTTTCGACGGTAATCATGCAACCGTAGCGCAGTTTTTCAAACCAGGGAACGATTTTCTCAGCAAACATGTCAATCTTTTCCGATTCATCAACTATTTCGATTACAACGGGCAGCTTCTCTGTAAATTCCCAGAATTTCACTGACCTTACGATGCTGCTTGAACCGTACCCCATAGTGCCCTTAAGTACGGTTGCCCCGGCCAGACCATAACGTTTTGCTGCAAAAACCACCATTTCGTATAAGGGTGCGTGTTTAAATTTATCGGTATTGCTGATGAAGATGCGCAATAGTTTGGCTTCGCCTTTGATTTCCATAACTATATGATTTTAGTAACCAGATTACCTGCATAAGTAGCCAGAAGCCCGATAAAAACACTAAGACCTGAATAAAGCGCAAAATAAAAAAAATCGCCGTCTTTCAGCAGCGACAGATTTTCATTTGAAAATGTTGAAAAAGTGGTAAACCCTCCGCAGAAACCAACTGTTAAAAACATACGCCATTCTGAATCAGCCACATTTCCACGTTCAAACAGGCCATAAAACAAACCTATCAGAAAACAGCCCACAACATTTACCACAAAAGTCCCGAAAGGGAACGAAGAAATAAATGTATTCTGAATAAAACGTGAAGCCAGAAAACGTGATACTCCGCCAATAAAACTGCCAGACCCGATAATGAGGAGAATTTTAAGCATAAATCCGATAATACTTTAAATATAAAGATTAAAGCAGGAGTTATCAGCTTGTTTAAGGCGGTTAAAAGCTAACCCCATAGCCTGACACAAAAGTAATTAAAAATCCTATAGGTTGCCGGTAAATATAAAAATCGGCTGCTTTATTTGCGTTACACCGCAATCAGTGAAGTCATCGAAATGCTTCCCATTACTGTTTTGTTGTTGAAAAATACCGGCCCGCTGTTTTTGTTGAACAATGCCAGAATGTATAAAAGTGGCAGGTAATGTTCCGGTGAAGGGATTGCCAGGTCAATGGCTTTACCCAGTTTCCTGTAGTTTATCAGGCTTTGGTGGTCGCCGTCCTGAATAAGTTTTGCCACAAGTGCATCTGCTTCCAGGGCCCAGTCGAAACCACCGGCAGGATTGTGCCAGTTGATCATTCGCAGGTTGTGCACAATATTGCCACTGCCCAGTATGAGTACGCCTTTGCTCCTGAGTTTGGCCAGTTCTCCGGCCAGTCTGTAATGGTAGTCAGCATCCCTGTAATAATCCAGGCTTAGCTGTAAAACAGGCACATCCGCTTCAGGGAACATATGCTTAAGAATGCTCCAGCAGCCATGGTCAAGGCCCCATTGATTATCAGGCTTTACATCGGTCGTGCTGATAATCTTTTGCACTTCGGCTGCCATTTGAGGATTCCCGGGTGCCGGATACTGAACATCGAACAACGCCTGGGGGAACCCGCCGAAATCGTGAATGGTGGATGGTTGCTGCATGGCAGTTACAAAAGTTCCGTTGGTTTCCCAATGTGCTGAAATGCATAAAATTGCAACGGGTTTGGGCAGGTTTTGACCTATTTGCTGCCAGGTATCTGTAAATTCATTTTTTTCAATTGCATTCATCGGACTGCCGTGACCCGCAAAAATGACCGGCATGGGGTCAGTGGATTTTAAGGCTGCGGTTATGCCCATGAATTGGTTCAGATTCATTGTTGAAAAGATTAAGATAAAAGTTGATGCTGAGGTCTGGATTCATTCATCCATAACCTCAGCATTCACATTGTCTTATTTGTTTTGGGCAAATTGCAGACGCAGGTCAATGGTTACATCGCTGCCTACCATAGCACCACCGGCTTCGGTGAGGTTGTTCCATTTCAGACCGTATTCAAGCCTGTTGATAACAGTTGATGCTTTAAATCCGGCTTTTGTATTGCCATAGCCGTCTTTGGCGTTTCCGCCGAGAGTTACATCAAATTTCACCAGTTTTGTCACATCGCGGATGGTAAGGTTACCGGTGAGTATATATTTATTGCCTGATACCTTCTTAAAGGAGACACTTTTGAATGACATTTTCGGAAATTTTTCTGCATTGAAAAAGTCATCGGATTTCAGATGGTTGTCGCGCATTTCGTTGTCGGTATTGATGCTGTTGATATCAACACTGAAACTGACAGATGCATCGGTAAAATCGGGTTTGGGTGCGTCAATGCTTCCATCAAAAGATTTGAATGTGCCTTCAACTTCAGATATTACAAGGTGTGTAACCGAAAATCTTACATTTGAATGGATTTTATCAATGGTCCAGGTATTTTGTGCATTCACGGCAACAGCGGAAACCAGCAGGGCAGCAAAAAGAATGATTTTTTTCATGGTAATTAGTGTTAAAATTTATATTAATTATTTGCTGCAAAATTACTTACTGCACCTAAGGCGATGGTTACACTTTTAGGAAATGTTGTGGTACTTTCAGGTCGGAGTAAGATAAGTTATGGCTGTGCACTAAATGATGAGACCACCAATGAACCGCTTTCGGGTGTGTTGGTAATTCTTATATGCGCATCAATTTCCTGCTGAAGCTCTTCAACATGTGAGATAATCCCCACGATACGGTTTTCGCTGCGCAGGGCTTTCAGCGTATCAAAAACCATCTGAAGCGATTCACGGTCAAGTGATCCAAAACCTTCATCCAGAAAAAAGAAATTCTCTTCGGAATGCTTCTGATAATGGATACTATCTGCCAGTGCCAGTGCCAGGGATAATGAAGCCTGAAAGGTCTGGCCTCCAGAAAGGGTCTTGACATGGCGGGTCTGACCATTGTTCATAAAATCACGTACCTCAAAATCATTTCTGGCAGTAAGCTCCAGCCGCAGCTTTTGTCCGGTAAGCCTGAAGAAACGCTCATTGGCTGCATTTACAAGGCTTTGCATATACACTGATGAAACAAAATTTACAAATCCGCTTGCCTGAAACAGGTTCTTCATGATTTCGAGCCGGGCAGCCCTGCGTTCTGTTTTGCTGAATTCCCGGGTGAGTTCATTCCATTTGATTAATTTTATACGGCCTTCAACAAGTTGCTGGTTCAAGACTGCCAATTCTCCCGTAACCAGACTTTTCTGCTGATCAGTGGTATGAATTTCAGATGCAAGTAGTTCATGCTTCCCTGAGTCATAAGGTGATTCAATAATCTGATTTGCAAGTTTTTGAACATCAGCTTGAAGAGTATCGCGCTGTGTTTTCCACCGGTTGAGTACTTCAGAAGTTTTGGTAGTATCAAAACTCTCACTTAGGATGGATTTTACAACATTTGCATCCTGAAATTCTGAAGCCGAAACCGCCAGATCAGTATCAGCCAGTGTTTTAATAAGCTCCTTTTCCAGATCATTTAACTGGTTTTGCTTTTCAGAAATCTGACCCTGAATATTGGCGAGATTTTGCCTTCCTTCAGCAATCTGCCTGT
>CAZKCK010000154.1:0-9717 GCA_964550695.1 uncultured Bacteroidales bacterium
AATTATTCCCTTTGATTGTGATCGCTTTATTCAGGTTAAGTGCTGAAGGCAGTGTGAAATTACCTGAAGAAATATTAACTGTACCTCCTGTAGCCGAAGCATCAAAACCCCTTTGGATTGAACCGGAATTGGTGGTAACGTATACATTGTCAGCGACCCAGGTAACAAGACCTTTTACTGCATTATCCAATTTGTGATAGATGCGGTCTTCAATAACAAAATTGTCAGCAGTACTGGCAAAAGTGTTATTGGTAAGGGCGTCAATATTGGCCTTGCTGTAATTGTTAATATCCATTACAACATTGCTGAATGTTGAATTTTTTATCAGAACTGCAGTAGGACTGTTATTGTCTTTTCCAGGCTCTCCGAAGTTGAGACCATTTTTGTTTCCTGTAAAGGTAACATTATCAATAGTGACATTGGTAAGAGTAGCAGGGTTGCTATTGTATGAACTGGCATCGTCTCTTGCTTTAATGGTTGCACCAACGCCATTCAATGCTCCAATACCACAATTGGTAATGGCAGAATTCTGGATGGTAATGTTGGAATATGCTTTCCATTTCAGGTTGATGTCAATACCGGCACCCCAGTCATAAGCTGTGCTTCCCGAATTCTCTATGGTAACATTATCAAAGGTTGCATTGCTCAAACGTTCAGTGTAGAAACCTTTCATGGCGTTGCCGCTGAAAGTGGTATTTGTTATGCTAACATTATCAAGATCTGGTTCAACAGCGCTACTTGCATCGCTGTACCAACCATGTTGCGTATTGTTATCAAAATGACTTCCAGTGATGGTAATATTGCTTGCAGAAGCTGTTGATGCAAGTTTTAATCCTAAGCCATTTAAATTAAAGGAGCAATTGGTAATAACAAGATCCGTTAACGGATTAAGATTAATACCATAGCTTGTATTGGACTCAGATAGTACATTTTCGAGCGTGGTGTAAGAGCCAGCTGTCAAACCTGTTGTACCACCGGTAACTTTAAGATTTTTCACAATCATTCGGTTAACAGCATCAGTACCGGCAGCAAGCTGCAACACAACTCCACCTGTACCACTGATAATGGTTGATTCTCCAGCACCCTGGATGGTCAGTCGCTTATCAACTATTACATTTTCGGGATATGTACCGGCACCTACCAGAACAACATCACCGGATTGTGCATTATCAATCCGTGGTTGAATTACTGTTCCAATCCTTTTTAAATTAAGGAACATTGAAGAAGCATCATACCCACGTACGTTGTTTGCGTTTCCATCTGTAGTCGTAATAACTTTTTTAGGGAAAGAATTGTCATTAAAATATGAAGCATAAGGGAATTGTGCTTGAACAACACCCCATGATTGGATATAACGTGTGTTTGCAGCATTGGTAAATGTATTTCCGGTAACTGTTGCAGCACCTGTTGGGTATAGCAACCATCCCGCACCAGGGCTAAGTCCTGCAAATCCTAAGGTTGTCATACCATCAAAAGTACAACCTGTGATATTACGGCCTGAAACTGAAGCAGTATTTGAACCTGTCCAACCAGTTCCGTTAGCTATATATACACCACCGGTACTTGTTGCACCAGCAAAGTGACAATTAGATATAGTATAAGATTGAATTGAACTAACGTCGTCTGAGAAATCACCAGGAGTACCATTTTCGTTATAACCATAATCCCCTATATAGATAGGAGCATTTGCAGTAATTCTGCAGGCGTCAAAAGTTAAACCATTTCCCAGGACTTCTATTGCTTTATCGTCTACAGGACTGTTACTGCCAAACTCAAGACCGCGTAATGTAATATTATTACCAACAACGAATGTACCAGCTGAACCAAAATTATTGGTAGCATTTGTTGTTATAAACGCAGCAATATCAGAAGTATTAGTAATATGCGTACCATCAGCCTTACAACCTTGCACTGTAATGTTTGATTTAGAACCTGAAAAGAATAAACCAAACTGATAGGAAGCGCCATTAAATGAAGAATTTGGGGCAGTTTCATCATAATTTCCGGGATAAACTTTTACCATATCCCCTGTTTGAGCAATGTCAATATCTTGTTGAATACTCCCACCAATTCTAACAACATCAGTAAATGACGAATAAGAGAATGAACGAGGAGTAAATGATGAAGCATCGGATAATGCAATAACTGCTTTTTCAAAAGTGTTGTTTGTGAGATAGTTCTGCCAATTAAATTGACCAGTTGCAACGGTTCCTCTTGATCTGATAATAAATTTCGAATAATCTGCGAATGTATTGCCTCCAATAGTCGCTGCACCAACTGGGTTATTAAACCAACCTACTGAAGGACAAGTCCCATTGAATGAGATCGCACCCCACGTAAGATCCCATGAACAACCAATACCTTCAAACACATTGTTTGATATTACTCTATCACTTACCAAACCCGTATAGCCTGTGCCATTGCATATATCAACTGAACATCCTTTAGCAAATTTATTACCAGTAAGATTGTATTTGGTTTGCGTGCTAATGCCGCCGGCAAAACTCCAATCATTAAAGTAAATTGAACCACCATCAGCAATATCCACATAGCAATATTTCATGGTAAAATTATTGCCGATTATTTCTACTGTTTTATTGTTGCCATAACCAGCAACATTATCAAGTATTTTTAGGCCTTGTATAGTAATGTCATCCGCATTAACAAATATTCCGGATTCACCAAATGAATTTGTAGCGTTAGTAGTGATACTTGCAGCTACGTTCGCATAATCTGTAATAAGATTTCCTGAAGCATCAACCCCTCTTAAAGTAATTCCGGGTTTTGCGACAGGGAAAAACAATCCGAATTGATAAGGACCAACTGGATTAGGACTCTGTGCAGAAACTATATAGCAATTTGCAGCCGTTTCATTATAATCACCAGGATATACATTAATTACATCATTGGCAGTTGCGGCATCAATAGCAGCCTGAATAGATGAATAACCAGCCTTAAAGGTTGTCCCGTCCGAAGCATACAGTTTTACAGGGGCAGTATATTGATTAAAAGCATTGTCGACTAGCAAATCGTCAAAAAAGAGTCCGTTTCCGCTGAGTGCCGGAACTGCAGTTCCTGATACTCTGAACATTAAAGCATCAACCGCATTCGGGAAATACACAGGTTCGTACTTTTTAAAATAGGTTTCCCATGTGGTACCTGTATAAATCAAATTCCCGTTTAAAAATATATGAACAATATCATTCCCTGTTCCATCTGCATTTATATCATCCACAAATTTGATATAGAGATCTACCTGATGCCAGTCAGTGTATGAAAGTCCGCTGGCAACCGTAGTTGCAATAAAACCGCCAACTGCATCTGTTTCATTGAATTTCAGATCGAGTCCTCCCGAACCGGGATCAGAGATGCCCAGCCAGCTCAGTCTTTGGGTTGCCTGTCTTGGAATAGGGCTCATGTTAATGGATAATCCTGTCTGGGCGCTGCCTGTGGCTGATTTTACCTTAAACCCTGCGTGAAAGAATGGGGTGGAAGCATAAGCCCTGGGGCCTGGAGGATTGAGTGGAGTTGTGTGGTTGGTCCCCCGATAGTTGTTTAATGCCGCCCCGGTAGGTCCGGCAGGTAACGTTGCACTGATGCTGTTCGGATGGAGCGAAAAACTATTGGATGTCACAGCATTTGAAAGACGCCAGACTTTGTTCCCTGTTCCATCATCCTGAACACCTTCATCAAAAGGAGGAAGGCTATTGCTTGCGCGTGTGAATCCCCATTCGTCTGAGATGGTCCACAGACTGCCATAAGGATTTGGGATCACATAATTGTTGGGGGGCATGGTGGTGGTTCCCCCTGTCCCCTGGTAATGCACAGAGCCAATGTTGAAATTCTCAAATGTCGTCGTCTGCGCCAAGATACTCAGCGTTGCAAACACCAACGCCAAACTAAAAAGCAAAAGTTTTTTCATAAATTTTTTGTTTTGGAATTTTAAAAAATAGATTAGCGATTTTTAAAATAGTTGCGGGCCACTCTTTGTAAAAGAATGGATATATAGTATATTTAGTCTTGCAAATAGTGTTAATAGCTGCATAATAAAGCACGTATATATCAGATTAATAGCTGTTTATTCAATAAGTCTTAAGTTAATTTTGTCTTTTAAGACGTCTTTCTAATTTTGTATTAAACTTCAGCCAAGTTACACGCCAATTCCGGATTGCGAAAGAGTTCAAATACTGCAATCCATTAAAATAATTACTGTAAAAAAAAATCAAATATTACTGTTGTTCAATTATTTATACCTATAACTCATTGCCTTTTCTACACAATGTAAATCAGTAGAAATACGCTTACAAAAACAAATAAATACGCACGTAATATTTCGTATACAAGTCGCACACTACCATATACTATTTCATCGCTGTCGGGAAGTTGATCGCGGGTTTCTACGCAACTCTACCATCAACCTTAACAAAAAAACATCTGAAATTCCAAAGAATTATCAGATGCTTTATAACCAAACAAACCCGGGTTTCTCCTTAAATACATTACCTATTTCCGTCCAAAAATCAAGCTGCTGAATACTTCCATCAAAAAAACAAATTCACCCATTAATTAACCTACTAATAACCAATGAAATGTCTTTCTAGAGCGATAGCTCTCTGCTTCTGGTGGCTTCCGACACCATCTCCGCAGTATTCCTAACCCCAAACTTGCTGATCAGCCTTGCCCTGTGACCTTCAATTGTGCGTATGCTCAGGCACATCTTACCAGCTATTTCCTTGTTGGTCATTCCTTTAACAATCATATCCAGAATTTCTTCCTCTCTCCCCGAAATTGCAGGAAACGGATGATAATCAATTTTGCTCTCCTTATTCAGCAATCCGGCAATAACATCCTGTGAGAAATATGTCCTGGATTCAGCTAATTCCTTCAGACAATTATCAAACTCTTCCTTTGTGATACGGTCAGAAAAAAAACCATGAACACCAAGCTGAAACAAACTACCAGCATAATGAAATTCAGATGGTTGCAAATAAACAAGCAACTTGATTTGCGGGTTATTTTTACTAAAATTTACAACCTCTGTGATACCTGTTTTTTTAAGCCAGGCATATTGTGTAATTACAATACCTGTACTTTCGGAACCGGTGCTTTCGGCCAGGCGTTCCCAGTCAGAAACCAGCCTCACAATCTTAACTTCTTTGTTTTCAATCACAAGATACCTGATGCTCATGCAAAAAAGTTCAGAAATTTCTGTCATAAACAATGTAATACTTACCTTATTCATTCTAATTACTGTTTTAATCCGTATATATTTGTACGAAAAAGATTTAGCAAAATTTGGTCAGCGTATATGCCTTCAACAACTAATTCAGCCGGAGAAGCTATCGTGTTCATCCTAACCAGGCAAAAAGATTTTATACAAATACCCTTTCGGGGATATTTTATTTTTTTTGACTGATACTACACGAAGCTTAAAAGACTTTCATCAGACATTCTCAAAACAGGTAGAAAAATTATCATCCGGATTTATACCATCCTTCTTCAAGTATTTCTACGACGAGTCAAAGCTATGGTCAATAGTTAAAAAATCCAAATTTTTTGCTGCCAATTTACTATTGTGCAGTCCAGGCATGATACCTGGTAAACGAACGCCTTCAATTGGTAATATAAAATTATATCAATCCCTGCTTTTTTTGATTATTATCCCCTTTTACCACCTGATTTCTTCAAGTTTTGAAATTACTTCATCTTCACTTGCTGTTATATCAAAAACAATCGAAGGCTTTAGATAAACTACCTGGTTATCATTCTTATACCTTTCCTCACCCCCTCCAGTTATATTGAGCATAATACAAGCGTCTTTTGCAATACGTCCTTCATTTACTGCCTGAATTAGCGAAGCAACACCCACGGCAGCGGCAGGATGAATATCAATACCCTCAAGTTCATTAAATAGCTGAGAGGCAGCGCGGGCCGCAGCATTATCAATCATCAGCACGTCACCTCCCGTATCTTTCAGTGCATCATACAAACCGCCAACTATCCCGTATGGTGGCCGCCTGTTCGACAAAACTTTGGCATCAATCTCTTCAACATGCTTTCGTGCCAACGAATCATCATAAGGCAGCATGGTTCTCGAATCAGCCTTCCAGGCATTGTAAATAGGCAAAAACGGACTGTTCTGGGAAACCATCAGCTTCATCTTGTTGTCACCAAACCTTCCATCGGATATAAACCTGAGATTGGCTTCCCAGGCAGCAATGGCACCCGTACCGCTTCCCACGGCCTGAAAGTAATAATCCGGGATTTTGCCGATAAATTCTATAGCAGATAATACAGTTGTACCCATTCCATCGCGCCGCGCAACATTTCTGGCGCCGCCTTCAGCCAAAAAGCGTTTGTTTTTTATGATCAGGTTCGAAAGATGAATGGCATCAAAATAATCAGACCCTGAACGTGTTACTGCCAGTTTCACACAATCATTCAACGGTTTGCCAAACCACAGTGCATTCAGATTGTCCTCGGGTACGCACAACAGCAACGGAATATTATTCTCACTGCAAACGCTGGCAAATGCCCTGGCCGTATTTCCGGCTGAGGCTACGACCAGAACTTTACCATTATCAGGCATTAATCGTCCACAAACACTATAGGCTTCAGTTTCCTTAAATGAACAAGTGCTCATGGCAGCACCCTTTTCAGGCCAGTAACCGCTGAAAGTTACAAATAGGTTGTCCAGGCCCAGTTTATTCGCCAACCCATTACTGCGATAGGTTACAGGAGTGGAAGATCCGCTGAGCATTCGGCTGACCGGAAGCCAGGAGGCATATTTGTACAAACCCATTGATTCATCAAGCGGATGAAACTGCCTTTCATTATATACAGCTCTGATAAGAGCCGGCAATGCTTCACCGGGCGCATCCAGCAACCATCCGGTATCTTCAAACTGTTTGTTGGTACCAAGTGACTGTAATATATAATGTGTAGGAGTAAATTTTGTATCCATTATTCGCGGTTTTTCCTGATTAAAATGCAAAAATAGGGAATGATTCACTGCCTGCCAATGCTGCATTTTTAAAAATAATTGTATATTTGCAGCCTGTTTTCGGCAAAACGAAAACCCGCGCCTATAGCTCAGTCGGTTAGAGCAACTGACTCATAATCAGTAGGTCCCTGGTTCAAGTCCAGGTGGGCGCACCAAGATCGGGATGTAGCGCAGTTGGCTAGCGCGCCACGTTCGGGACGTGGAGGCCGCTGGTTCGAGTCCAGTTATCCCGACTTAAAGGAATCCGAAAGGGTTCCTTTTTTCATTCAGGCACAAAAAAAGCCCGGTCCATTGAACCGGGCTTCTGATTTATAGCATTGTTTTACTCAACAACCAGTTTTACAGCATGATTGCCGTCATTGGTACTAAATAAAATCTGATAAACACCAGCATCAAGTTTTGATACATCAAGCTTATAACTTCCTGAAATGGTGATATTCTTCAGACCAATCATCATCTTTCCAAGACTGTTCACAACATGTATATCTGTTTTGATGTTGCGCACGGCCTGTATGTTCACGATATCTGTTGCCGGATTGGGATAAACTGAGAAAATAGTATTTTTCATTTCATTGATACCCACTGTATTATAAACAGCCACAGGGTAAGAAGGTGATGAATAGGTACTCGTTCCGCATTCATTTTCGCCCTTAACTTTAATTTCAGCAGAACCCAGGTAATTCAAGTCCCAGTGAATGGTGACAGTAGTTCCGGTACCAACCGGCTGACCGGCCTCTGCAGGAACTACTTCCCACGCATACGTGAGGGCATTGCTGCCTCCGGTAGTAACATAATCGCTTGTAGGTGTAGAACCTGTGTAAACGGTATTGGGTCCGTCAGGCTGGCCGGGAGTTGCGGGAAGAACCGTCATCGATACTGCGGCATCACCGGTCATATTCATGCTGCAGGTGGCATTGCTGCCGGCAGATGTATAGGTGCCTGTGGTCTGACTTCCGAAACTTACAGCACTGCCATTTCCGGCAACAACTGTTGAAGTGGCTGTTCCGTTCTTGTAAAGGGTATAATTCACACCATTCTGCGAACCGCTTAAACCAATTTCTGCACCGGCAGTGCCTTCACAATATGAACCGCCACCGGTAATATTAAACGTCTGAGGACCTGCGTTCACACTAACACTAAGGGCATTTGACCATGGTCCGTCGCAACCGTTATTGGTTCCCCGAACCTTAATGGTTGCAGTACCTGTAAAGGTTTCAGCCCAGTCAACAACGGCTGTTGTCCAGTTTGGTGTAATGGTACCGGCCGAAGCAGGTGAAAGGTCCCAGATATAATCAGTAACATTGGTGGTTCCGGTTGTGGCATATTCCGTATTTGCAGCATTCTGACACAATGTAGCAGTACCTGTTGGTGTGCCGGTGGTACCGGGCTGGGTGCTGATAAAAATATTCAGAGGACCCGAAAACGGACTGTCACCACATGCATTTGTTGCTTTCACTTTCAGAAGGGCATCACCTGTAAAGGTGTTACTCCAGTTAACAGTACACTGGATACCATTGGGTGTGAGTACTCCGGCTGAAGGCGGTTGCAAATCCCATGTATAACTTGTGGCAGTGGCTGAATTGGTAGTAGTATAGGTCTCATCCGGTGGGTTCAGACAAAAATTTGTTGTTCCCATGGGTGATCCCGGTGTTGAAGGAAGTGAATTCACTGTAATAATATTGTTCTGGGTGCTTGATCCGACGCTGGTAGGGCTTGATGCTACGAGCGTGGCACCGTATGAACCGGTAGTATTATAAGTTACAACGGGGTTGGCAAGTGTTGAGGTTGCAGGAGTTCCACCGGGGAAGGTCCAGCTATAGGTAGTGGCACCAGGAGCATTGGAAGTATAGTTTACAGCTCCGGGAGCACAAATTGTGGTAGGATTGGCTGTAAAGCTTGTTGCCAAGGGAGCGGGAATGGCATTAAGCGGCACCTTCATACCCTGTAATATTTCCTTTGAAGTATTGTCCTGTATAAATGCTACCAGTTCACAGTTTGCAAGCACCCATGTAGGGTCTTTTGTAAAACTAAGCGATACAACCTGAGAAGCAGATGCAGCAAAACTAACAGCAGTACCGTTTGAGGAAGGAACCATTGTCCTTTCAACAAAATTAAGTTCTGTCTGCCCTTGCCATGCAAATGCAATATCTGATTCGGTAAGAACCAGGTGAACAACCAGATTGGTACCTGTATACGCCGAAACTTTATTCAGAAGCAGATCAACATTATAATTATTGCCGGTATTTGTACCGGTCATCATAATGGTGAAAGCTGATTGAATGGCGATACGCTGATTATACAATGGCAGATACGAAGTGTACATGCTTACGCTGTGGTTTCCGCCTACAACTTCAAGCACTCCATCAAAATGTGCTGTTGGATAACCTGTGATGCCATAATAATTGTTACGTGCGTCAGATGCCGGATTCGTAAAAGAATCACCATTATGGTATTCAATTACAGCCACCTGACAGCCGTTTGCAATAAGGTCATCGGCGCCCATTGCAGCACCCGGGCAATAAGTACACCATGTTCCGGTGCCAATTTCCTGCACCACTTTGTTGCGTGGTACCTGAGCATAAATAAGCGTTGTAGCCAAAAGCACAACTACTAAAAGGAAAGATTTTCTCATTGGGTTAAAGATTTGATTAAGTTTGGTTTGGGTGCGAAAATAATAAAAAAACGCGGACTATTGATTTTTTAACTAAAAAAAT
>CAZKCK010000155.1:0-9643 GCA_964550695.1 uncultured Bacteroidales bacterium
CACAATCGTGCTGTCAACCAATAAGTTCAGACTGACAGATGAAGCCAGCTTGTTGATTAAACCGGCTTCAAGTGTATTTACTGGTATAGCAACAGTTATGTTGTTCCAGCCATGTCTGGCAAAATATTCAGCCATCCGGAGGCTTGAGACTGTAATGTCAGAAACTCCTGCTTCTTTATACCATTCACCAATCAGGGCTGACTGATGCGTTTTAAAATGCGGTCTGAAATTTAATCTGTTTTTTGCAGCCATTTCGGCCATCCGACTGATGTTGGATCTTGCCTTTTGTTCATCAATTATCAGGGTAGGCTCTGTTAAACGTTTGATGGTTAACATTTCGCCACGATGATCTGCAAAATCTGTTCGATTAACTCTTTCATGGTTTTCTTGTAATCGTCGTTGAATTTGCCGGTTGCGCGGTTTGCGATCACAAGGCAAACGGTTACGGCACGGTGTCCAAGAATTGCTGAAAGTCCGTACAGTGCTGAGGTTTCCATTTCAAAGTTGGTAACCTTGAGGCCGCTGTATTCAAAACTGCTAATCCGCTCGTTCAGGTCAGGGTGCATCAACCCGGCTCTGAGTACCCGGCCCTGAGGTCCGTAGAAGCCGGGAGCCGTGGCTGTAAATCCTTTTACAAATCCTTCACTAAATGCGGAAATCATTTCTGCATTGGCTTTGACCACATAGGGTCGCCCCAGCGCAGTATCCCAATCGGTTTGCTGAATGAAAGCTGTGGTAAGTTCTTCATCGAAGAGTTCGTTACGACCGGAATAAAAATTTAAAACAGTATCAATCCCCAATCCGTATTCAGAAACAATAAAAGAGTTCACAGGGATTTCGGCCTGAACCGACCCGGTTGTTCCCAGCCTGATCAGGTTTAGTTTTGTGAGTTCCTGTTTGGGCAAACGGGTTTTAAAATCAATATTCACCAGCGCATCAAGTTCATTCAGCACGATATCAATGTTATCTGTTCCCATTCCGGTCGACAGAACTGTAATTCTTTTATCTCCGATCCATCCTGTATGTGTAACTATTTCACGGTTTTGCCGCTTAAAATCTATACGGTCGAAAAGTGCAGAGACTGTTTCAACACGTCCCGGATCTCCCACCAGCAGAACTGTTCCGGCTAATTCACCGGGTTTAAGTTTGAGATGATAAATGCTTCCGTCGGGGTTAATAATAAGCTCTGAGGCCTTCATGTTATCCATTTTGAATTTTATAATGTGAAAATGATTAAACGATTCTTCTGAACAATTGTTATATCTTTGAATCTGATACAAAATTACAAATTATGAAGACAAACCCTGGTAATATTCTCATACCTGTTGACTTTGAGAAACCATCGTTTATAGCCATTGAACAAAGTTACAACATTGCACGCCTGCAAAAGCTTGAAATTTACCTGCTTTATGTGCATGAGGAGGCTGGTATTTTCTCGAGGTTTTTCACTGTTCAGCAATCGGAAGAAGTTCTCGGAAAGATTAAAGCCGATCTGGAATTACTGGCACAAAAAACTGAGGCTGATGCTGGCGTAAAGGTTCATGCGATGCTTGAAAAAGGCAAGCCTCATGATATTATACTGCGTGTTGCCAAAGAAATTGATGCAAAGTTTATCATTATGGGAACCACCAATGCACCCGAAAATATTGTTGGTGTTACAACGCACAAGGTTGTTAGAACTGCAGGTTGCCCGGTAATAACGGTAAAAGAAGACACCTACCATGACGGGTGCCGTACCATCCTGCTCCCGTTGGATCTTACCAGTGAAAGCCGGCAGAAAGTTGGATGGTGTATTGATGTGGCGCGTGCTTACAATGCCAGAATCAGAATCTTGTCGGTATTGTGGTCAAACAGTGATGAAATTAAGCAGCAGCTTGGTATACAACTGAAGCAGGTGAAAAATTTTATTGAAAAAAGCGGTGTTGTGTGTACGTCGGAACTTCTTGAAACCGGGAATTCCAAAGAAACCATCATTCCGGTTGTGCTGAATTATATTAATACGCATCCCGAAATTGATCTGGTGGTTATCATGACACAGTCAGAAATTGGTATTATCGATTTCTTTCTTGATTCTGATGCTCAGCAAATCATCAGGAGTTCAAAGGTGCCTGTAATGTCAATCGTGCCACGCGAAATTGGAATTTCTTCAATCAGAGGATTCTAATTCATGCGCACTTACTTTTTTTATACTTTTGACACCCTGACTCTTAACCCATGAAATTCATAAGTTTACAAAAAATCCTATGGGCTTTTGCCCTGGTGCTCTCAACCACTTACAATGCCAATTCGCAGGCTTTCAGCACTTTCAATACTTCAATAGCGGGGTTTGCTCAGGGCGGCTGCGATTGGGGCGACTACGACAAAGATGGTTATGTGGATGTGGTTTTATCCGGTATTTTGCCCAATAATCAACCCGGCACAAAGCTTTTTAAAAACAATGCCGGTACATTTTCTGAAGTCAATACAGGAATTGCAGAACTAAAAAACGGAACAGTACGCTTTGGTGATTATGACAATGATAATGACCTTGATATTCTGGTATGCGGACAGAACTCCAATTTCGAGGCCTTCACACTGATTTACCGTAATGATAACGGGAATTTTGCCAAAATGAACCACGGTTTCAAGGGAGTTTACAATGGAGTGGCAGTGTTTGGTGATTATGACAATGATGGATTTCTGGATGTGCTGGTTACCGGTGACTCACTCAGTTATACACCTGTAACCGCGTTGTACAAAAACAATGGTGACAACTCTTTTTCTATTGTTAACCAGCAGTTTGTGCCGCTTATCAGTAGTTCTGCAACCTTTGGGGACTATGATAATGATGGCGATAACGACATTCTGCTTTGTGGCGATTATTCAGGAATGTATGTGTCAAAACTTTACCGGAACGATAACGGCATTTTTGCTGAAGCACCGGTTCAGCTTGAAGGTCTTGGGGCCGGCAACGCAGTTTTTACCGATTTTGATAAAGACAATGACAACGACCTGTTTATGCTTGGCAATGATATGACCCTGACACCAAACTTCAAAATTTACCGCAACGACGGATTGAATATTTTTACGGAGGTAAGTGCAGGGGTTACAGGTGTGGCCCTCGGAAATCTTGCTGTTGCCGACTACAATAACGACGGCTATCCTGATTTTGCTGCTACCGGAAAAGCTGCAGGATGCGGGGCAACTGCCACATTCATTTATTTCAACAATCAGCAGGGTTCTTTCTGGCAGGAGGCTGTTTCACTTCAAAGTATGTCGTACAGCCGTGTGGCATGGGGCGATATGGACAATGACGGAGATCCTGATTTGCTGCTGATGGGGGCGAACTCTTCAGGAAATTCAGAAACAATTGTGTACCGCAACAATTCAGGCATTAACAGTTTTGTTGCCCATCAGTCGCCACCGGTTCCTGATGGAATGCAAACAACGGTTGATGGCGACAGAGTTACATTCAGATGGAATCGCCCGGTTACACTTCCCCCTCAATCTACAAGCCTGACCTACAACCTGCGTATTGGAATCAATCCCGGGAAAATGGAGGTGATGGCTCCTTATGTGAACCTTCAATCGGGTTACAGCAAGCTTCCGGTTACGGGCAATACTTCATGTGATACAAGCTGGACTATCGGGAACCTGCGTGAAGGTGAGTATTTCTGGAGCGTTCAGGCTGTGGATCATTCCTTCGGAACATCAGCTTTCTCGGCTGAAGGCTCATTTACCATCGAACTTACGGGCCAGCAGGAACCAAATACCGCAGAGGTTTCAGTTTATCCAAATCCGTTTACCAATCAATTGAATATCCGGTCAGTTGACTTTAATGCCGGAATATCAAAAATCAGCCTGATAAATGCAGCGGGACAGATTGTTTTAGAAACCGAAACAACCGGAAGTACATTGACCCTGAATACCGCCAGACTTTCAAAAGGGCTTTATATTCTCAGGGTTACAAATCAAAACCAGGAATTTACCTATAGCCTGATTTGCAAAGATTAGTTTTTAAAAATACAGGACAACCAAATTTCTGAATTCAAAATCAGGGAAAAGGTGAATGTAAATATTTTACAAGGTATAGATGCTGGCTGAACCAGAAACAATCAAAGGTGATTTGGATTTTTGTCTGCCATACCATTTTTCTTCGAAATACGGTATCAGGTATAATCTTCAGGGTTCAGTAGTTTCATGATATTCAGGCGCTCATCAAGTAACTGGTCCTCATCCTCAACACTTAATTCACCTTTGGCTAGAAGCTGATCTATCTGCACTAGCCTTCGGGTCATAACACCCGTTTCGGGTTTGGTTTCGGGGCTGGTGACAGCAGTTATAACCGGTTTTAGCAAGGGGTTTTCCGGAATTTCTGGTACGTCAGTTTCACCAATTTCATTTGAAAGGCGATCGATAAAGGTATTCAGCATTTCCTGAAAAGGTTTTCCCATCTGCAGAAAAGCGGCTTTTGAGGTGGGATCGTTTTTCATCAGTTCAAAATTCCTGATCAGAAAATCCATCTGGCTCAGCATATTTTTATCCATGCCCGAAAGTACATCATTGCCTGATTCACTGCGGATTTTTTTAAAGATCCGTATCAGTTTTTCAAGTTTCTTTTCAAATTCAGGATCACTGTTTTCCATATTCTTGCTGCATCATTTGGGCATAGTGTAGGTAAAATTCAGCGATGGTTTCAATGCCCTTATAAAAATTAAACAAAGGATAATTTTCATTGGGTGAATGGATGGCATCACTCTCAAGACCAAAACCCATCAAAATTGATTTTATGCCCAGCACCTGTTCAAAGGTTGATATGATAGGGATAGAACCTCCACTGCGGGTGGGAACGGGTTTCTTGCCAAAAACTTCCGTATATGCCTTATCAGCAGCTTTGTAGGCAACCATGTCAGTTGGTGAAACATATCCCTGTCCGCCATGCAGATTGGTCACTTTTACCTTTACAAAAGGCGGGGCTATCTTTGCAAAATGTTCTTCAACAAGTCTGGCTATTTTGTGATGATCCTGATTGGGAACCAGGCGTGTGGATACCTTTGCATAAGCTTTTGAGGGCAGAACGGTTTTCGCACCTTCGCCGGTATATCCGCTCCACATGCCGCAAACATCCAGGGTGGGCCTGATGCCGGTACGCTCAATGGTTGAATATCCTTTTTCGCCCCAGTCTTCAGCGATATCAAGGGCGGTTTTATATTTTTCCGGATCAAACGGTGCCTTGGCCATTTCAGCTCTTTCTGTTAAAGAAACCTCGATTACATCGTCGTAAAAACCCGGAATTGTAATATGATTATTTTCATCGTGCATGGAGGCAATCAGCTGGCAGAGAATGTTGGCAGGATTGGCTACTGCGCCTCCGAAAAGACCCGAATGCAGGTCGCGGTTGGGGCCTGTAACTTCAACTTCGAGGTAGCAAAGTCCGCGAAGGCCGACTGTAATCGAAGGAATATCCTGAGCAATCATTCCGGTGTCTGACACCAGAATAATATCAGCCTTCAGCATTTCTTTATGTTCTTCGCAAAATTTCCCGAGATTTACAGAACCAACTTCTTCTTCACCCTCAATCATAAACTTGACGTTACAGGGCAAAGTGCCGCTGTTTACGAGGAGTTCGAAAGCCTTGGCATGCATAAAACTCTGACCTTTATCATCATCAGCACCACGTGCATAGATCTTGCCGTCACGTATTTCGGGTTCAAACGGCGGGCTTTGCCATAAAGCAACGGGATCAACCGGCATCACATCCATATGGGCATATACCAGCACTGTAGGCAATTTGGGATCAATCATCCGTTCTCCGTAAGTCACAGGGTTTCCGGGCGTTTCAAAAATTTCGGCTTTATCAGCCCCGGCTTGCATCAGCGCATTTTTCCAGTATTCAGCAGCCCTGTACATGTCGGGTTTGTGTTCTGAAAGCGAACTCACTGACGGTATCCTCAGCAGATCAAATAATTCGTTCAGGAAGCGTTCTTTATGTTGTTCAATGTACTTAACGATATATTCCATTGTAAATCTGATTTAGGTTTAATCCCGACAAAAATAATACAAATCTGATAAGGAAAAGTCAAATCCCGGAAAAGGAGGGTATATGTTTCGGTTCGAATGGCGGGAATCAGCAAATGCCCGGGCAAGTAAAAATCCATCATGTGCCTGAACAAATGCCCGCGAATGAGTGTTTTATCAAAACACCTTAAGCCATTTATGTTATGACCATTTGTTTTGATACTGTAAACTGGATATCTGTTATTGTTGCGGCGCTTGCTGCCTTCGCCATAGGCGGACTGTGGTATTCACCCCTGTTATTCAGCAAAGTCTGGCAACGTGAAAGCAAACTCTCTGATGCAGATATAAAAAATGCCAATATGGCCCTGATTTTCGGATCAGCTTTTGTGCTGAATTTTATTGGTGCCGTGTTTCTGGATATGCTCATCGGGTCTGATGCCACTTGGATAACCGGCCTTGTAAACGGGCTGGTAGTTGGTATTGCATGGATATCAACCGCAATGGGGATTAATTACCTCTTCGGACGTAAATCCCTGAAGTTATTCCTGATTGATGCCGGGTACTTTGTGGTGTTCTTTGCTGCAATGGGAGCTATTCTCGGCGCGCTGTAAGACATGTAATATAACCCTGAGGGGACTTAGTTTTTTGGTTTTGTGTTGCAGGATGCCTGTAATGGTTTTTGTGTTAATAATTCATTAGAAAATAGTTATGCCGGAAAATAAAACCAAAGCGACTGAACTTTCAGTTGATGACTTTCTGAATGCCATCAGTGATCAGGCCAAACAAGATGATAGCCGTGTGATTGTAAGCATGATGCAGGAGCTTACAGGAGCAACCCCTAAAATGTGGGGCGAAAGCATCATTGGCTTTGGGCATGTAAGATATAAATACGACAGCGGGCGTGAAGGGGATTGGTTTATCACAGGTTTTTCGCCACGCAAACAAAACCTTACACTTTACCTTCTTCCGGGCTTAATGACTGAAAATACGGAAATGCTGAAGGACCTCGGCAAATTCAAAACGGGTAAGGGCTGCCTGTATATCAATAAACTAAGTGATATAAAAACAGATGTTTTGCGTGAAATTATCGAAACATCAATTGAATCGGGCAAAAACAGCAAATATTTCACCCGTTTAGCCGATTAAATAGTATCGTCACCGGGAATTGAAAGGGTTTATTTAAATACAAATATTGTTGTTACTTTGTAGGTTCATTCATTCATAAACCCGGAGTGTTCTATGAAAGCACTATCTAAAATTATCGTAATGTTCATTACAGCAGCCTTCTGCGGATTGCCCGCTGCTTCAGGCCGTGACTTCAGGTCAGTACAACAGACGGCCAACGGATTTAATGTCAGTGTATCTGACGGAACCATGCAGTTTACCATGTTTTCGGCCAATACCTTGCAGGTGGAGTTTGTACCAACTGATAAAGTCAATCCCCCATCCTATGCCGTTTCAGCAAGTCCCGGTAAGATAAAGGCCAATTTTATTGAGACCACTGATATGATTGAATATGTGACTTCTGAGTTATCGGTACATATCCGGAAAAATCCGTTTACAATATCATATTCATTCAGGAACAAGCCATTGTTATCAGAGGAGGCAGGCTATTTTGACAAGGATACGCTGAGGGGTTTCAGATTTAACCTCACACCTGATGAAAAGTTAATGGGCGGAGGTTCACGCGTGCTTGGCATGAACAGGCGCGGGCAACGGTTACAGCTTTACAACCGGGCAAGTTATGGATTCGAAACACATGCCCCGCTGATGTATTACTCGATGCCGGTGGCCATTTCGTCAAAGAAGTATATGTTGGTTTTTGACAATGGTGCAAGTGGTTTTATGGATCTTGGTGCCACGGAGTCCGGCATCCTTCAGTTTGAAGCGGTAGGTGGCCGGATGAGCTATCTGATTGTTGCGGCAGATGAATGGCCGTTGCTGACCGAACATTTTACAGGCCTCACCGGACGTCAGCCGATGTTGCCACGCTGGGCCCTCGGCAATATTGCATCACGCATGGGATACCACAACAGCCGTGAAGTTGAAGCCGTTGTTGATAAATATATACATGACGACATTCCACTGGATGCCATCGTGCTTGATATTTACTGGTTTGGTCCTGAGCTGAAAGGTTATATGGGCAATCTGGAATGGGATTTGGATTCGTTTCCGCAACCCCGGCAAATGATGGCCAATGTTAAAAGCAAGGGTGTTAAAACCATTCTTGTTACAGAGCCCTTTATCCTGAAGCAAACCGGGAAATTCAACGAATGCGCTGAACAGGGTTTGTTTGGAACCAGACCTGACGGACAACCGTATATTTTTGATTTCTTTTTCGGCACAACGGCATTGCTTGATATTTTTAAACCCGAGACCCAACAGTGGTTCTGGGGGATTTACAAAAAACATACACTTGCCGGTGTCGATGGCTGGTGGGGCGATCTGGGCGAGCCGGAAGTGCATCCTGACGACCTTCTGCACGTTAACGGAAGAGGTGACAATGTGCATAATCTGTACGGGCATGAATGGGCGAAGATGGTATTTGAAGGCTATGAGCGCGATTTCCCCGAACGGCGCCCGTTCATCCTGATGCGTTCAGGATTTGTGGGTTCACAGCGCTACGGACTTGTTCCATGGTCGGGTGATGTAAACCGCACCTGGGGAGGGCTGCAGCCTCAGGTTGAGATTGCCCTGCAGATGGGGCTTCAGGGCCTGGCCTGGATGCACTCTGACCTTGGTGGTTTTGCCGGAGCATACAAAGATTCAGAATTGTACACACGGTGGCTGCAGTACGGGGTTTTTCAGCCTGTGTACCGCACGCATGCCCAGCAGGAGGTGCCGGCAGAACCTGTTTTCTGGGATGATACCACCAAAAATATTGTAAGGAAGTTTATCAAGCTCAGGTATGCTTTAATGCCGTACAATTACACACTGATGTATGAAAACTCGGTAAAAGGCATTCCAATGATGCGCCCTTTGTTTTTTGCTGAAGATAATGACGGATTAATTGACAATCAATCTGCTTATTTGTGGGGAGATCATTTTCTTGTATCACCGGTGGTATTCAAACAGGCCAAAAAACAAAAAGTGTATCTGCCTGCAAATTCAGCATGGTTTGACTATTGGACCAATAAAAAATATAAGGGCGGTCAGGAAATCGATGTAAAACTTCAGCCTGATCAGATTCCGGTGTTTGTAAAGGCAGGTTCCTTTATTCCGATGGTTCCTGATTTTCAGAATACTGAGAAGTATAACTCCAGCCAGATCATCCTTCACTACTATTTTGACCCGGCGATGATTGATTCAGAAGGTTATATGTACGAAGATGATGGTGCAACCCCGGATGCGTGGCAAAAACAGGCCTATGAAATAATTCGTTTTGAGTCAGAATATGCGAAGCCTGATGGACTTCGTATTATTGTTGAACCAAAGGGATATGGTTACAAAGGCAAACCAGCCTCACGCACTATTGAACTGGTTGTGCATGCACTCAAACGCCGCCCTTCATTTGTGGAAGTATCCGGAGACCCTGTTGGTGAAAATCAACATTGGGATGCGTCTGACAATACGTTTCACGTAAAATTCAGTCTGGGCAGTACGCCGGAGATTATTGTAATAAAATAACCAGATCGTCAGCAAAAGG
>CAZKCK010000156.1:0-2853 GCA_964550695.1 uncultured Bacteroidales bacterium
CTTACTAAAACGGATATACCAAATTACTATATCAATGATTGACAAGGGGAGTTTATATTTCACCCCTTAATCATGCTTTATAAATCATGCATGTCGCCTAGCATAGGACGGATAATAATATCCTCAATGACTGATTGGTTGCTGAGTTTTAAAACAAGATCAACTATTTTGCCAATATCAGAAGGCTGCAACAACCTGTTTTCTTCGACATCATCATCTGCCCAGATATCTGTTAAGGTGCCGCCCGGAGTTATCAATGTAACTCCAATTCTATCATTTTTCAGTTCCTTCCGTAAGTTATGTGCATAACCTTTTATTGCCCATTTAGAAACACCATACATTGCCCCTGAAATGAATGCATCAATACTTGTTGTTGAACCGATTATTATTATTCTGGCTTTTTTTTGTTCCCGTAAAGATGAAATAAATGTTTCGACCACATTAAACGCCGAAATCAAATTGATTTCTAACAATTTACGAAAATCATTGGGGTCAGAATCTGTTAGGTTCCCTTCAATATAAATCCCGGCATTTAAAACCAAAATATCAGGATTGAAATACTTTGTACAATATTGATACAGACTGGCAATTTCCTCTTTGTTTTCTAAATCACATTGGAATACTTGCGGTTCACATTTCGTTTTTTCAAATATCTCGTTTTGTGCTTCTGCCAGATTATCCTTGTTCTTAGCAACTAAAAGGACGTTGTGTTGAGAATTAACCAACTCATAGCCAATCGCTTTCCCTATACCTCGGCTACCACCAGTTATTAATACATTATGTTTCATAACAGTATAAAGTTATATGTGAAAAATAAATCGTTGAATAAATGTTGAAATTCAAGCAAAAAAGTAAACCTATTTGGGGGGTGATTTGAATATTAGTTTTACATTAAGATTTGCATTTGATTTGAGTTTCGCAATGTACAAATGTCCTTCAGCTTCAAAATTAATTCCAAGTTCAATTTCAACTTGTTCAATTGCATTTTTTTCATGCATCATTTTCCATGCAGCTATTACAGGTTCTGAAACTCTCATTAAAAGTTGTGAAATATTATCAAAACGGGACGACACCTTTTCAGCAAATCCTCCCGATAACTGTTGCAGTTGATTATCATCAATTTCAACTTCAACCATAATATTATCATCTAATTCAATCAGTTTTGTGTTCATGGTTAGGGTAAATATTTGAGTTAGTAACATGAAATTTCTTTTCGTATAATCTTACCAGCTTGGCATTGTTAGAAAACGGTTCGGGTATGTTCATAAGGTTCAGCCGGAAAACATCGCCACGCTCTATATGTTTACACACATATTCCATATTCAGTGACCTGCATAAAGCAAACCCTTCCTCGGAAAATGCAGTAGCAGAAATGTTTCTAATGAAAATATTATTTAACGCCAACTCCACCAACGTGTCGGTAAATGCCTGAAATAAGAGTTTTATAGTTTTATAGCCCCTGTACTCTTTTTTTACTGCGACAATAACAAAATGAATATTATAGATGCCCGGTAGTCCGAAGATTTTCATATCAGTTAACTTTAATTCCCCGTCAAACAGTTTTCCTTGCATCGCTTCATTAAATTTAAATTCATTTAATGGAACAAAATTGTAATACCCAACAATTTCATTGCTGCTATTAACTAATATTTTCAGGCCATCCGGATTGTTCTCCACAATTGGAAGCCATTGATCAATTGTACCAGAATCTTTAATATCCAGGTTAATTAATGTTTCATAATCAATCTTTATAAGTTCATCAATGAACTTGCTTAATGACCATTTTAAATTAAAAAAGTCTTTTACTCTGAAGACATTAAGTATTTCAGAAGGTTTTTTCTGAGTCGATACCTTTTTAACAATTGTATGATTTAATTTCCTGTCTGGTGATTCGATGGCGCCAAATTCGGGCAACAGTTCTTTTAAATACGGGGGACAGATTTCCAGCAAAACCTCAATTGAAATCCCACAACCCAGTATGCCGGTACTATCGAATTTATGCGTAATTATCCCAATTACATGGAATAGGTTGTTATGAGAACACAAAATTGGGGAGCCACTATAGCCTGGCTGTAAAGAAAAGTTATCAGCAACCTTGATATCAAAAGACTTATAACGTCTATTATTCATTGTTGACATAATTGCAGTAGTCTTAATGAATTGACACTTTAGCGGTCTAAGGATAAAATTTCTATCAAATATTTGAAATCCAATTATTTCACAATCAGTAAATAAATTATTAAAATAAAATCGTAGTGGTATATGATTTCCAAATTTTTCAACTTTCACAATGGCAACATCGATTCCCAGATCATCCCCGGTTGCGATTAATTCTGCCCTTGAGTTCTCTACCTGAATTTTCTGTCCTCCACCTATATCCTTTATAACATGGGCACAAGTTGCGATATATACATAACTCTCACAGATAGCAAAAATAAATCCCGATCCAAATCTTTTATTATCAAAATCAGTACTTCTTAATATTACAATAGAGGAATCCCACATTTTTATAATCCTTAGCTGATTTTCGTTTTACTCCCTATATATTGTTAAGTATTTCAGCCTAATTTTTTGAATTTAGTGTGGCCATTATTGCCCTGAAACTTTCAAGACCGGCTTCCAGGTTTTCAATTATTTCTGCTGCCAGATATTCCGGATCCGGCAGATTGTCGAGGTCGGCCAATGATTTATCCTTTAGCCATGTGATATCCAGACTGGTTTTATCTCTTGCAATAATTTCATCGTAGGTAAACTTTCTCCAGCGTCCCTCGGGATTTATTTCTGCATCAAAAGTTTCTTTACGTTTATGCCTGTTTACGCTATTGTAGCATATGATGAAATCTTTTAAATCAT
>CAZKCK010000156.1:2863-9626 GCA_964550695.1 uncultured Bacteroidales bacterium
TTTTAATGGGTTTTTCTTTAGCGTGTGATGAATGTTTGTCCGGTAATCATATACCCAGATTTCCCTGGTCCAGGGATCTTTACTGGCCAGTTTGTTATCGAAAAAAATCACATTGGCCTTTACCCCCTGGGCGTAAAATATTCCGGTTGGTAATCGAAGGATTGTATGAAGGTCGGTTGTTTCAAGCAACTTCTTCCGAACTGTCTCACCTGCACCGCCTTCAAACAACACATTGTCAGGCACCACAACAGCTGCCAAGCCTGTTGTTTTAAGCATAGACCGGATATGCTGCACGAAATTCAATTGCTTATTACTGGTGGTGGCCCAAAAATCCTGGCGGTTGTAGGTCAAATCATCCCGTTCCTGCTCACCCTCATCGTTGGTAAACGTCTGGCTGCTCTTTTTCCCGAATGGGGGATTGGCAAGAACATAATCGTAAGTGACCGGTGAAGCCGCAATCAAGGCATCGGCAGGAGAGATGAAATTATCACTGTCGATATCTCCAATGTTGTGCAAGAACATGTTCATCAATGCCAAACGCCTGGTTCCAGCCACAATTTCATTGCCAAAGAAGGTATGTAACTTGATAAACTTGTTTTGTTCTTTATCCATTTTGTTATTCGATACAAGGTAATCGTATGCAGCCAGAAAAAACCCGCCCGTACCGCACGCCGGGTCGGCAATCGTTTTCATAGGTTGCGGCTGAATACACTCCACCATAGCCCTGATCAATGGGCGGGGAGTGAAGTATTGGCCAGCACCGCTTTTTACATCCTGTGCATTCTGTTCCAGGAGTTTTTCATAAATGTCACCTTTTACATCGGCACCCATCACCAGCCATTGTTCACTGTCGATCATATCAATGATCTTGGCCAGCATGGCCGGGTCCTGGATCTTATTCTGGCTCTTGGTAAATATCTGACCCAAAATCCCTTTTTGTGTGCTTAATTCCCTAAGCAAGGTTGCATAATGCAATTCCAGCTCCGCACCTTTTTTGGCGGTCAGGCTTTCCCAGTTGTAATTCTGAGGAATGTTCAGTTTACGGTTATGTGGGGGCTTACCGTATTCGTCGGCCATTTTCAAGAACAACAAGTAAGTGAGTTGTTCAAGGTAATCGCCATAGCCCACACCGACATCCCTTAGGGGGTTGCAGAAGGACCAAACTTTGGAGACTATACTTGAAGTGTTATTTGACATGTTTATTTCAGTACCAGTTTTGAGACAGGTTTAAGCCCACTTTCACGCAAGGCTCTTGCTTGAGAAGAATTTGGAAGAATATGGCATCCCTTTGTTTGCACCCAATGAAAAGCATTCTTTGTTTTCAATTTATTGATTTCCGGCGCCTTTTGGATAAGCCATGTTCTTAGCCAGTTAAGTTTATTTATAACTGAGTCAACCTGACCAGTAATGGCCGGGTGCACTTCAAAGAAGTAGGTTTCACCGTTATAATCAATTGCATAATCCCAGCGGTTGGCTTGATGGTAGAGGTTCTGATCAAAAAGACATTTGTCAATAAACAGGCTGCCGCCGCATTTTCTTGGATCAGTTAACTCGACTTTATCCCTGTCTTCATGTTTAATAGCCTGTTTCCCGGCACTGAAGCAACTTTGAACTTCCAAAGTTGCCTGAACAGCCTGCTTAAAAGTTTTATTAACTTTATTCTTGGGTGCTTTCATCTTTATTGGATACAAGTTTTGAAACAATATCACCTGCTTTAGAGGCAAAGTCGGTTAATCCGCCCCAATTTGCGACCGCCTTTTCATCACTGCCAGCATCAAGGGATGAAATATTTTTAATGGTAACTCCCTCAGGGTTTTGTTCAAAAAAGTAGGTTGCAAACGTTTTTTCATTGATCACTGTTTTAAAGGTTGCCGCCATTGATGCGTTTTTTTCAAGTGAAAACAGTTCAAACAGATCAGCAGGGGTGCCCTGATAGTTTTTAATATAATTCAGCGCCCAGAGCAACTCAACCAAAACTGGTGAATGGGTGGAGATTATTAATTTATACCCCCTGGATATCAATTCAAGAAAAACAACCATCAATGCCTGAATAGCCTTGGGATGCAGCCCCATTTCAGGCTCTTCAATAATGACTGTTTTGATATCATTTTTCAATTTAACTTTCGACGCCGGCATCAGGTAATAGAGCGACAGCAGCAGTGGCATAAACTCCTTCTGACCAGCACTCCAGGTCATAAACGGAAGCTTGCTTTTACCTACTTCCAGGAGAAACCTGCGTTTCAGGCTGGTATTGTCGGATTCTACCTTTGCCCCGTGAAATATACTATCGTCAAGGATCTTTCGTAAAGGCTCTTTTATTCGGTTCGGTTTAGGGAAAACGGTGCTGTGGTTCCCATCACCATTTAAAGTTTCCTTTTCCATCATCATCCGTATCGATTCGCTGAATTGTTTCAGTACAAAAGGATCACCGATATCGAAGGTGCCAAAAGCCCTTGGCCAACCCTGACTCATGGTTACTACCCGCTGGGCAGGAATATAAAACAGCTTTTCTGTTTTTGAAACTTCTCTCACTCCCTGCTTTGAGAGAAACGAGGCTAACCCGTAATTTTTTGCATCAATGACAACTTTCGTCTCAGGGGTCCATATTCCCGACATACTTTCCCCGAAAAAAAGGTCCAGGAAATTTTCATTCTTTTTACCCCACTCATAATTGTTCTGCTTAAGAACTGCAGGAATGTTATACCTGTCCATCACCAGTTTAATCATTTGCAACAGAATACTCTTGCCACTGGCCTGCGGTCCTACGAACAAGGTGAGGTCCCCAAAGTGTATGTCTGCCTCGTTGATGGGACCCAGCGATTTTATTTTTAAATGTTCCATTTTATTTTGATTATCTGATACAAATGTAATACTCCTGTCGCTATTGCGATTAATTTGTATACCTATGATTCATTCGAAGTCACTAATTTTCCATCAAAGGCCTTCTTCAAAATACTTTGCCTTAAGGATTCCGCTTGTTGCAAACTCTGGCTGATGGTTTCTTCGATTTTGTCGCAAATGGTGAGTTTGGTTTCTAATTCATCTATAATGCACTGTTGTTCCGTAAGTGATGGAATTGGAATTTCAATTTTTAGAAATTTTGATTGTGTCAAATTCAAACCGCTATCACTTATTCCGGATTTCATTTCTTCTACTTCTCGCTGATAATAAGGTGTGTTAAGCATCAACACAAAGTATTCTGGTTTGACTTTCTCGACATTTACTTTTATGCGATAAACCTTATCACAATTAATCAATCGTGGTCTGGTTTTCTTTACCATACAACAAACCCCCACACGTATTCTCGGACCTGCTCGAGTAATTAGAATATCGCCCGTTTCCAATTCATGCTGTTCTCTTGGTTGAAGAAATTTGGGAAGAATTTTATTTTCAAAAGAAACAAAGTGCCCAGGCTGTATTGCACTTGTTTTTATAACCGCCCATTCATTGTCATCTTTTGAATGTTCATTTAGACATTTTGGACTCCAGCCTTGGTCAAGTTTATTGATGACTGCTTCAATTGGTAGACAATTTATACCTGTAGCAATTACATTTAATAAACTTTGCCGGTAACCTTTTAATTGTTGAAGAGCTGTTTGTAACTGTTGTTTTCCGTTTTCCAGATCGCTGAGGAGTTCTTCGATTTTGGAAACGATGGCCTGTTGTTCTTCAATCGTCACATTAGGGATGACGGTTTCTCTTATATCCTCAAGATGAAAATTTTTCAGAAGACCCCCTTTAATATCTTGCGAGATATTTATATGATTTAAAAAATTTTCCAGACAATATTTAAGAAATTTAGAATGAATTAATTCTTTTTTGTTCTTTATTAATGCAACACTTACAAATAAACTGAATTGAGGTTTATCGGGCACTAAAGCCATTCTGCCAATAGTTCCACTTTTTGTTAACAGAATATCATCTTTTTCAGGAAAACATCTCTTTATTAATTCATTATGAGCATTATGAGTAATATACTTGCAGTTATCAAAATGAACTGCTTCATTATAAATATCTTTTACTGAAATAAAAGGAATACCTTCAAGTACATATTCAGGTGTAAAGTGAGTTCCATCGCTAATGCGCTCACAGAGTTCTTGAAGTCGAATTAACTTCCAACTTTCTTTATACTTTACCTTGTTTGTTTCTAGCCCCATATTATGCCGCCAACGCTTCATTTAATTCGTTAATAATCTCTTCGGTCTGCACCCCGAATAACTGCCACATTTTCCCCAATCCGCCATGTGCATTAAACGGATTCATATCAAAATCCTCTTTCTCAATATGAAAACTACTGATTACATGTTCCTTAATCATTCGCAGCCATTGCATTTGTTCTTCGTTGAACTTGGTTGTGCCGGCCTGTTTTTTAAACACCCATTCCCGGAAATTTTTATCTACTATTTTGTCATAAGCAGTAAGAGAGGAATCCAATCCGCTTACTTTCCGGATCAGGGAAACAATGGCGGTAAGTTCATTCCGGGGTGAACCATTGCATTGCTCCAATGCTTCGTATGCCCGCCAGATATTCATAGGAGCCAGATTGGGTCTGTCACTTTGCAGTTTCTCCAGAACCTCCTTGATCATGCTGTAAGTGAGTTCACGCCGACGGAACGGCTGGTTGTAGAAAATTTGCAAGGCAGTGAGTTCATCTGTATGCAACTGCATCCATTCTGCAAAATCTTTTACAAGTTCATTTGCCTTTTCTTTGTTGTCTTTATCCCAGCCAGATTTTATTACTTCATCCGGATTGCTCAGGTCAATTCGCTGTTCATGTGCCTTGCGCACATTTTCAATATATTCATTTAATTCTCCTGTGAATACTTTTGCAGCCTGGTTCTGAAATTTTTCTGTCTCCTTTTGAATCGCTGCTTCAATATTTTCCGTCGCAGCACCAATATATTCATGCCGGATCCTGGCCTCAATTTCCTCGAGCAAATCCGGATTAAAAGCGTTCAACAAATCTTTCACCACTTGCGAAACTGTTTTACCGCTGGCCTTTTCGGCAAATTGCTTTTTTTCTTTTTCAGTAATTTGTTTATCCAGGCGGGTTAACCGGTTGGCCAGTGAAGTAAACAATGCTTCATCTCTTGCTCCCACCGCAATGGCTTGTAGCAAATCTTTCAATGGTACACCAGGCCTTTTCTCTAATGGACGGCTGTCGGTTTTTAAACTTTTAGTCACCCCAATGGCATCCACGATCACAAAATGATCCTTGGTGAATTGGGCCGTGGGTGTGACTTTCCTCAAATCGTCCAGCACGATGGTCCGGGTTCCCCGGCCTTTCATTTGCTCAAAGTAGTTTTTGCTTTTCACATCCCGCATAAAAAGCAGGATCTCCAATGGTTTTACATCGGTGCCTGTGGCAATCATATCAACCGTTACCGCAATACGCGGATGATAGTTGTTGCGGAACTGTGCCAGCGTGCTTTTGGGGTCTTCGCCCTTTTCTATGATGTTGTCATCAGCATCCTTCCGGTCTTTCTCTGAGGTGTACGTAATCTTTTTGCAGAATCGGTTTTCTTCGGCAAATTCTTCGCGCACGATCTGGATAATATCATCTGCATGGCTGTCGGTCTTGGCGAAGATTAATGTTTTTGGAACTTCAAAATTACCGGATTGGTCAACACGTTCCTTGAAAATGGTCGGCAGATTCTCCTTAAAGGATTTAATAATGGTTCTTATTTGGTTCGGATTGACCACGTCCTTATCCAGTTGCAGTGATGTGTAATTTTCGTCTTCATCCTGTAACTCCATTCGTTTCTTCCGGCTCAGGCGTTCCCGGTGTTCAATGTATTCCCCTTTCCAGAGTGTTGCACCCTGCCGGGTTACCTTGGTATCAATGATAAATACATCACATCCTACGTTGACCCCATCAGCAACTGCCATTTCGTGAGAATATTCGCTAACCAGGTTTTGATTGAAATAGCCAAAGGTTCGTTTGTCGGGTGTAGCAGTTAGCCCTACTTCAAAAGCATCGTAATATTCCAACACTTGCTTCCACAAATTATATATGCTCCGATGACACTCATCGATAACAATAAAGTCAAAAAACTCAACCGGCATTTTGGGGTCATATTCAACCGGAGGAATTTCTTTGGGCTGATATTTGCGTTCGTTTGGATTTTCTTCTTCCGCTTTCTCGTCTAATTCTGTTCCTTTCAAAATTGCATATAAGCGCTGGATGGTACTGATGCAAACCTGACTGTCCGTTGCGATATAGCTGGATTTTAATCGTTGAACGCTGTATAGTTCTGTAAACTTGCGATTGTCATCGTTTGGCACGAAAGCCATAAATTCCTGTTCAGCTTGTTCGCCAAGATTTTTAGTATCAACAAGAAACAGAATTCGTTTTGCTTTGGCAAATTTCAACAACCGATAAATGAAGGTAATAGCAGCAAATGTTTTTCCCGATCCTGTTGCCATTTGTATTAATGCCCTTGGCCGGTTTTCCTTAAATGAAATTTCTAACTTGTTGATTGCGTTGACCTGACAGTCTCTTAATCCCTGAATTTGCAGTGCAGGTAAATCAAATAATCTTTTTCTCAGGGATTTGTCCTTTTTCAACCAATCTCGCAGAGTTTCCGGCCGGTGAAAGCTAAATATCTCCCTTGTTCTGGGTTTGGGATCTGTAAAGTCGATAATTCGCGTTATTTCACCTGTGCTGATATATACAAATGGCAAAGGCTCATTCTTAAGGTGTTTGAGTTTTGCGGTGGCATAGCCTTCGGACTGATCCTCATGAACATTTAACTTATGCGCC
>CAZKCK010000157.1:0-9564 GCA_964550695.1 uncultured Bacteroidales bacterium
ACGATATCAATAATTACGGTACGGTTATAAAAACGTTCTTCCGGATATTCATTTTCGAATGGTGACAATTTTTCATCTTCACCAAACCCGTACACTTCAAACTGTACATCAGTTCTGTTTAATTTACTGAGGCTGTTTTCAAGAATAGTCTTTACATCATTGGCTCTGGCCACTGATAATTTTTGATTGTAAGCTTCGTCTCCGATAATATCAGTATGCCCGTGAATAATCACCTTGCCACCCTGTGGAATTTTAGGCGTTACAATATCTGTCAGGTATTTTTCATACAGTGCGATGGCTTTTGATTCATTAAATTCATAAATAATGCTGTATCTCATGCCTTCCTCGTTGGTAGGCGGGGTCCAGAGAACCAAGTGCGCTTTAGCTTCTTTCCTGATGACTGAACCTGTCTTTGACTGACCAATCATGGTTATTTTATAATCACCTGAAGGTTTGTTACCAAGAATAGTTTTTCCCGGAATACTTATATGATCCTGGGTATAAGGACCTGATTTTTGCATAATACCGTTTTCATCCACAATCTCTAACGACCATGAAGTGAAGGCTTCTGTTGCACCATCCACATTAAAAGTCACGTAACTGTCGAGGGGTGCCTGCTGTGTTGCAATAAATTCAACCGGCTTCAGTGGTGCATCGGGTCCGCTCTGAAATTCCATCAGTAGGATTGGCGAACTGCTTTCGATGGATACCCTGCGGTCACCTGCACGGAGCAGATCGAGTTCAAGTACACCACCGGGCTGTTCTGAAGGAATTTTTGGCTTAACACGGCCTTCCACTGCAATTCTTGAAGCCTCAATTCCCCAAACATCCACAAGGTAGGTTTTAATTGATCCGGCCATGGCACGGCCGTTTTCGGGACCTTCGTCCGAAGCGCCAATGAGCTTAATGGTGGTGGTTGGGTTTTTTCCCATACGATCGCCAAGAATATTTAAAATATTGTAATAAACCCTCATTTGCCTTTCATTACGCCCTGATAACTTTTTAGGTGTATAAACCTCGAGTTGGTCCTCTTTAAAATCCTTTACCTGATCTTTTCTGAGCATGTTGTAACGATCAGGAACTTCAGTCTTACCAAGATCAAAAAACACATAGTTACGCAGTGGGAAAGTTTCTCTCACGCTACGTTCTACAGGCACATTTGCAGGAGCATTCACGGTGAACTTTACAACCGGTTCAACCACTGCAACCACAGGAGGTTCAGGAATAGGTTTCACAACCTGCTCTCCGCCTTTGTAGCCAAACTTATAGGTAAGGCCGATTGTTCCGGAACTATACATATCATTTACCACGGGTTCTGCACCGCCGCGGGTCATGTCCAGATCGTCAGAATTCTGCCATCTCCAGCAAAATTCAATAGGGACTGAAAAATTCTTATTAATGTTAATATCAAAACCAATTCCGGCACCTGCTTTCATACTCAGGTCGCTGCCACCAAGTCCGTCAGTATTCCCAACATTCAGGAGGTTGTCTTTTTTTCCGAGGTATGAAATTTCTGAATTCAGGATATCATCTGTTTTGGTACCTTTTGATTGGTCGATACCAAATCCTGCGATAAGGTACGAAGAAAAGACCCTGTCAGGCTTGTAGCCCTGTATCCAGTTCAGCCAGTTGGCTGTTAACTGAAGGTCAGTCTCAATGATTGTTGATTTAAAACTCTGGGTAATGTATGCCGGTGTTCCATTGCCATCAAGATATTCCCAGGTAAATTTGTTTTCAACGCCGCTCTGTAACATGCCATAGGCTATCCTTGCACGTACACCGACCACTGAATTGAATTGCCTGGTAGCCACCAGACCCACATTGTAGCCAATGCTGTTTGAATACAGATTGACCCATAGATTTTTTGACAGATCACCGTTGAACTGCATCACTCCACCAAAAACACCAACAGACCAATAGTTTGCAGAAGGCGCCGCATTTGAAACCTCTACGGGATCTTTGACTGTATTCTGGGTTTTTGAAACAATTGGAATAATGATCAACATAATGACAATCATCGCCTTAAACAATTGATGATAAAAGTTTTTCATAAAAAATAAGTTTTGAGTTTGTGCCGGTAGTAAGCTGATCTTACTCCAAATCAAAGGTAGATACCATCACCTGGCAATCCGTTACATAATAATACAAGTTAGTTACATAGTTCACACATTTTAAATGTGTTATTACTTTCGTAACAGGATTTCACAAAAAAAGGCTGTCGAAACCGACAGCCTTTTCAGCAAAAAAACCAAAGTCACTCACACGTTATTACTAGTTTAATAGGATGTTTTTAATTCAACCCTCCTGTTTTTTGCGCGTCCGATCGAAGTTTCATTTGTGGCAATAGGCGTTGATTCGCCATAGCCGGTGGCCGTTAAGCGCGATTCCATTATTCCTTTTCCCATCAGGTAAGTCTTCACTGATTCTGTACGTTTTTGTGAAAGTGTAATATTGTACTCATCAGTTCCCTGACTGTCGGTATGTCCGCCAATAATCAGATTTGCGGCTTCATATTTCTTTAGAATTACCACAAGCTCATCAAGTTGAACCAGAGATGCAACTTTAAGTTTGTCGCTGGCGGTTTCAAAGAAAATCTTACTGCCTATCTGGGTAATCTTTTTGACGTCTTCCTTCGTAATTTCAGGGCAACCCTTATTTATCAATGTTCCTTTAATTCCCGGGCAACGGTCATCAATATCGGCTACGCCATCGCCATCGGTATCAGGGCAACCTTTTAAACTTGCGGCACCGGCTGCATCAGGGCAACGGTCGTCTTCATTTATAATTCCGTCTTTATCATTGTCCTTGGGGCAACCCGAAGCATCAACCTTAAATCCCGGTTTGGTATCAGGGCATTTATCATTTATATCAGCCACACCATCATTATCTTTATCGGGGCAGCCTTTTAAAGCAACCGGTCCGGCCATATCAGGGCATAAATCATCCTTGTCGGCTATACCATCGCCATCTTTGTCGGGGCATCCTTTTAAAGCCTGGCTGCCAGCCATATCAGGGCATGCATCATCTTTGTCAGCAATGCCATCACCATCTTTGTCAGGACATCCTTTTAAGGCTACAGTACCGGCAACATCGGGGCATACATCCTGATAATCAGCTACACCATCTTCATCCTTATCCAACGGACAGCCTTTTTTATCGACAGCAATATTTTGCGGTGTATTGGGGCATTTATCCTTCCTGTCAGAAACACCATCATTATCGGTATCCTTCGTCTTCCCAAAATTGAAGGTAAGTCCAACAGTATGAAACAGGTATGCATCATTTTCATCTGCAACCGGTGCACCATCCCTGATATCATTATTTGAATACAGGAAAGTTTCCTGAAGGTTCAGCATGACTGTGGGGCCGAGTTTAAAATTAACGCCACCTCCAAAGGATGGAGCTATGTAATCCATTTTATCCTCATTGATAGTCAGGTTTTTATCGAACAGCATACCGCCGCCCCCAACAAAAATATAAGGACGTACAGGTGACTTAGGTCCCAGAATGTTGAATCTGAAATTTAACATAACGGATGTGAAATCTCTTTTAAAACTTCCGGCGGGGCGGTTAAAACCAACGGTTCCTTTGGTTGCGAACAGGCTCAAATCAAAATGGGTCCAGATGTATCTTGAAAGGGATAAACCACCAAGGCTATAGAAAGCCATATCGGTTTTATAAAAATCATTTCCCAGATCGCCTTTGTACTGGCTTGCGCCACCATGCAAACCTATATTCCATTTTTTGTCGATCGTTTGTGCATTCATTATTAATGTAAACGCCAAACAAATGCTAAGAAGTAATAGTTTTTTCATATAAATTTATATTTGATTAATTAAATGCAAAGGTCAGCAACTGCATAAGACTTTGTATTACATAACTTTTTATAATTGTTACATTATTCACACATTTGAAATACGGTGGAAAATGAAGCGATTCTATTTACTTAAAACCGGATTATTATTGTTGTATAATTACATTAAATATTTACTGTTAATAATAACAAACAGTCATATTTCAGACAATGGAATACTTATTTCAAAACAAAACTGCCTCTACGCATCCGCAAAGGCAGTTAAGGCAATATTAGGAGAGATTAAAACCTGTATCCCAGTGATATACCAAATCCGGTATGTTTTACCGATGATTCATTCACAGGAAGCCGCTGGTCTTCCGGATTGATTTTAAGCATTCCAAGCTGCGCATTAAACTGCGCAAAAATTCCGTTAGCCAGTTCATATCCGGCAAAAATATTTCCACCTGCATCAAATGCTTTATAATATGTTATCTCAACAGGATCACCAACTTCCACAACACTTTTAAACTCAACTGACGTTTCAAGTGATACGGGACCGCCTTCAGTTATAACCTTACCCCCTATTCCATAAGCCACATAAGGTCCGAATCCGAGCAAAAAATATCCACCCCCAAGCGAAGCTTTGTAAACAAGATTCAGAGGCATTTCAATGTACGATACTTTATACGTACTTGTGAACAATCCATCGGTATTCTTTGCCCCTTTGGTTGAATAAATTAAGCCGGGTTGAAAAAAGAACTCCGGAACTATGGGTATCTGTACATTTACCCCGGCATGGTAACCCATGATCATATCATTTTTAAGGTCGTCGCCCAGAAAGTCTTTCCCGGTCATATTCTGGAAATTGATGCCTCCCAGCAGGCCGAAAGAAATCTTAGCACCGTCAGTTCTTTGTGCGATTGAGGATGTGAGTGAAATAAAGAGGATCAGAACAGTTGATAATAGTCTTGTTTTCATAAAGTAAATTATTAGTTGATAATTATTTGGATGCTTCATTTTTAGCATCAGATTTCATTTTTTCGTTGGCTGTAATCAGAAACTCAACCCTTCGGTTCTGTGCCTGACCATTTTTTGTTTCATTGGAGTATTTGGGTTGTGATTCTCCATAGCCTTTTATGGTACAACGATAGGCTGAAATACCCCTGCCGGTTAGATAACCTGTGACGGCAGCCGCCCGTTCCTCCGAAAGATCCTGGTTATAGGAGCTACTCCCTCTACTGTCAGTATGTCCCTGGAGTTCAATGTCGGTATCGGGGTAATTATTTAAAACTGTAACCAGTTTGTCAAGATTATTTTTGGCATCACCTGACAGATTGGCTCTGTCAAAGTCAAACAGAATGTTGCTGCTGAATTCCACTACAATTCCTTCGCCCACACGTTCAACTTTGGCACCGGGAACAGTTTTTTCGATTTCTGCCGCTTGTTTATCCATCTGGTGACCAATTACTGCACCCGTTGCTCCGCCAACAACTGCACCGATAATTGCCCCGAGAGCTGTATTGCCTGAAGCCTTTCCAATCACTGCGCCCATCGTTCCCCCGGCTGCGGTCCCGACTACGGCGCCCTTCTGTGTTTTGTTCATCGAAGAACAACCCGACAGAAGTATCGCAGCACATATAATTGCCACAAATCCATGTTTAAATCTTTTCATAAAATATGTATTAAGTTCATAAAAAAATCTGCTTAAAATTTTACAGATATTAAGGTGCAAATGTCGGCCCATCTGCTTCCAGAAGTGTTACACAACTTTCATAAATGTTTGCATAATTCACACATATTGAATATGTAAAGCAAAAAACCATAGTAAAATCACGGGAGATGGAACAGTTTGGGATTATTGAAATTGTGTGAATTATGTAATACACAGTTAAAATTCTGTAACACAACCCGGCATACCACTGTTTAATTTTGTTCCGTGAGAATTTATGGAGTTTTTAATTGAAAATCATAAGCAAACAATTGTTTGGCTTATTTACTACTTTAATATTCAATTATATGGCCTTTACTTACTATATGTTGCAAATATCACCTTTCCTGCTTTTCATTTTGATAAGTATGTCAGCGGCCCTTTTTGCCGGTTTCGGCACATGGCTATTCCGCAAATATATTAATATCAAAGTTTTGAGGTCGCACAATGAAGTTACAGGATTTCTTTTTCTTTCAATCGCCAGTTTCTATGCTTTTCTGCTCAGCTTTGTGGTTTTTGTAGTCTGGGATCAACTGAATGAAACCCGGGGTACGGTAAGTCGTGAAGGTAGTTCGGCCATGGGTTTGTACCGCGATATAAAGTTTTACCCTGATACCCTGGAAGCCAAAATACTAATGTCGGCCTATCTTGACTTTGTGTTCGTTGTAATAGATGAAGAATTTCCAAAAATGGAAATCATGAAGCAAAGTCAAAAAACAACAGAAACCTTTGACCGCGTTTTTTATGTAATGGAACACCTTAATCCACAAAATCAGTTTCATATTCAACTAGTTGCTGAAATGTTTAATCATTTGAATCAACTTGCTTCATACAGGGGGCTCAGAACAACGGCAATGGAGACAGGCATCCCCGGTCCCATGTGGTTGCCAATAATTTTGGGTGCAATTATCACCATTGTTTGCGCCATGCTGCTTGATATTGAACACGCAAGGCTGCATATAGCACTAAACGCGCTTTTAGGAATCTTTATCGGGATGATTATTTTCATCATTATCCTGTTTGATCATCCTTTTTCTGGCAGTCTGAGCATTAAACCAATGGCCTACATGCAGATATTTACAATGGAACAGTGGCATTCCAACCATCAACCAACAAAAATGGTTAAAACTATTAAGTAAAAAAACCTAATCAATAACATATGAATACCGTTAGCTATAATAAAATATTGATCACAATTTGTTGCGCAACAGCCATTCTTTTAATGTCGTGTGGTACTCATGGGCAAAAGCCGGAAGAGGCATTTGAAAAAGCTAAACTAATAAGAATACAGTCAACAGATAAAACCTCGGCATTGGTTGAAATACCTGTTCCAAAGAAACAACCCGTTTTAAAGAATACTGCAAAATTGGATGAATGGTCACTTTATAAGATTGAAACAGAAAAAATATTCAGTCTGAACCGAACTAAAATCAAAGGAATCAGAAAAATTGCGAATGTGAAGGATAATTTTTTGAGGAAGCTCAAAGGACTGGAATCTGATAACATCGATTTGAAAACAAAAATGGATGAGTACCTTGAGGAAGAAAAAACAAAAAGAGAAATGTTTATGGTTCAGATTAATCATGATGCAAATCAGATAGGCATTGAACTAAATACGGTTCTAAATGAGCTTGGTGTAAACAATACGCTAAGTAAAGAAAAATAAAATCCATAATAGTTAAAGCAGAGTCTGTTGCACTTACCAAAGTGGTCATTTCTTATGAACAACAGCCAAATATTGATGGTTGCAGAATGTGTGAATGTTATAACTTTTAATATTAGTTATGTAACACGGTAGGCACTATGTAAAACTACCTTTGCATATATCTCTTTAATATACAATAAAATGGCAATAACCACAGAATTAAAAGTAAAACTGGAGGAAGACAAAGCGCTACTGGAAAGCGAAATAGCTTTACTGAAAAAATCAATGAAAGCCTTTAAGGCACTGCGTAAAACAGAATGGAAGACTTTCAAGGAGCAATTTAAAGATGACCTGAATAAGATTGAAAAACTAATTAAAGACCTCAGCAATCATAAAAAATAAGGGCATGTACACCAAACCAACATCAGGGAATGCATTAAAAAGACTCACGTTTAAAAAGAGAATGCGGAAATTTTATGTTATTTCACTCGCCCTGTTTGTGTTAATAAGTGGAGTATACATTTACTGGCAGTTCTACTACACATACAGCGAAGGTTATCATGAAGGCATACTGCAGAATTTTACAAACAGAGGCAATGTATTCAAGACGCATGAAGGTGAATTATTGATCAACACAACAAATAGTCTTGATAATCAATCCACTACTTCTCAAAACTTTTATTTCTCGGTTACCAGTCAGGCTATTGCACAAATACTTGATACTGTGCAAGGACGAACAGTCATGGTACACTATCAACAAAAGAACAGTACAATATTCTGGAGAGGAGAATCAGAATATCTTGTGGATAGTGTAAAGCTTATACGTTAGTTAAAATACCAATTAATAAACAAATTTAAAATGAAAACAAAAAAAATGTCGACTGTCATGATTGCAATTGATTATGATCCTACTGCCCAAAAGGTGGCTGATACCGGTTATTTACTGGCTCAAACCATGGGTGCTGAGGTTGTTTTATTGCATGTAATATCCGATCCGGTCTATTACTCTTCAACAGAATACTCTCCCATTATGGGATTCAGCGGTTATATGGATACAATACCGGTACAGTTTGAGAGCATCGGCGAACTTCAAAAGGCCGCACAACATTTTCTGGATAAAACAAAAAACCATTTGGGCGACGCTACAATTAATACCCTCGTTGGTGAGGGTGATTTTCCGGAATCAATACTAAAAGCTGCCCACAAAGTGCATGCGGATATCATCGTAATGGGATCGCACAGTCGCAAATGGCTAGAAAACATAGTCATGGGAAGTGTAACTGAAAAAGTTTTGCATGATACAAAAATCCCATTATTCATTGTTCCAACAAGAAAGCAAAATTAACCGGCCGGCGAAGACCAACAAATTTGACAATAAACATGGCTTTTGTAGACTATTATAAGGTTTTAGGGTTAGAACCCACGGCAACACCCAAAGACGTAAAAAATGCCTACCGCCGGCTTGCAAGAAAGTTTCACCCGGATTTGAATCCCAATGATAAAGACGCAAAACGGAATTTTCAACAAATAAACGAAGCCAATGAAGTACTTAGCGATCCAATAAAGCGAAAAAAATATGATGATTACGGAAAAGACTGGAAACACGCTGAAGAATTTGATAAGGCGAATCAACAACAAAGGCAATCATCAGAGTCGGGAAGGCGTGGCAATAAAAGAGCGCAATCTGAAGGAGATTTTTCTGATTTCTTTGAGTCGATGTTTGGTGGAAATGCGAGGGGTGGCCGCAGGCAGACAAAGTACCGTGGTGAAGATTATACCACTGAATTGCATCTTGATCTTTTGCAAGCCGCTAAAACACACAAGCAAACATTAACTGTCGATGGTAAAAATATACGTATTAACGTACCGGCCGGTATAGAAAACGGGCAGGTAATTAAACTTAACGGGTATGGTGGCCCGGGTACAAACGGAGGTCCTGACGGCGATTTGTATATTACATTTATAATAGCCGGTCATGACCGGTTTAAACGATTGGAGAACAATCTTTACACTACTGTTGATCTCAGCTTGTATACTGCTGTATTGGGAGGAGAAATTACGCTTGACCTGTTAATTGGGAAAGTGAAATTAAAAGTAAAGCCCGAAACCCAGAATGGCAGTAAAATAAAGCTGAAAGGCAAAGGCTTTCCTGTATATAAAAGTGAAGGTGAAAATGGTGATTTGGTTGTAACCTATAATGTTAAGATCCCTACAAATCTAAATGAGAAGCAAAAAGCTCTATTTACCGAATTATCCGGATTGCAAACAGCAAATGTATAACCATGAAAAGTGAATATTTAATAGCGGTTAACGAGTTTTGTGCAAATCACGAAATTGAAGTTTCGTTTATCGGTTTATTGCAACAAACCGGAATGATAGAACTAACAACCGTTGATGAACAAAACTATGTTGAAG
>CAZKCK010000158.1:0-9525 GCA_964550695.1 uncultured Bacteroidales bacterium
GAATTTCCATTGTAGTCGGTGTAGATTCCGTATACGGGTGTTCCGGCACCAAAAACAGGTGAACCGGTTTGAGGCATCAAATCGGTTGGAGAGGTAAACACAGGATCAGCAGATATAGAAGAACCTTCTTGTAAAGTAGCTGTTTGCCAATTTGATAAGGTTTTGTAATCTATGTTATTAATCCTTCCGGTAAAAGCTTTCGCCCTGCCGGTTGCAGTTGCAATCAGGTCGTTATTGTTGATAACACTGGATGCATAATCGGCTGAGGTTGAATAATGTGTATAATAATAGGCTGTATCAGTAATGTAAGTGCCCGGAGGTGAATATCCATCAATATAGAAGATATTGTTTTTGACCTCGATATTGGAGGATTGGCCTGAATTTACTGCTTTTCCATTTGCAAAACAGGCTGACATGCTTCCCCATACGCCGGGTCCGTTTAATTGTCCGGTAAGGTAAACCGAGTTGTAATAGTAATTATCACCCCAGCCACCGTTATTATGAATACCTACAACATTGTAATACGAACTTGTTGAAGTTGAAGTGAGATTGAAGATCACATTGTTATCAAACCTGTTATTTGAAGGATTTGTAATAGTATTGAAAGTGGTACAACGTTGAAGGATTCCATCCACAGGCCATGATTCGCCGGGATATGTATAACTGAGGTCATGTATTTTATTGCCGGAAATAATAGCGTTTTTAACATCGTTCAGATAGATACCTGCAACCCCGTGCAGATGTCCGGCATAGGTGATGTTTTGGATGTGGTTGCCGGTTATGCCGGTGCCTTCCTGATTCCAAATTGCAATACCCTGGTTATCAAATCCTTCTCCGCTTCCGGTTTGCCCTAATGTATTTTGGAGTATCGAATTATTGATATCTGGTTCAGCAGCAGATTTGCCAAGTAACACAATCCCATTGCCGGCTTTATAAATCAGGTTGTTTTCGAAAGCATTGTATGAATTCTGACATAAAGCAAAACTGCTGAAATTTGCAATCGCGGTACCTCCTGAAAAAATTGCTGCGAAAGATCCATAATTTGTATTTCCATGAAGGATGCAGTTTTTGATTGTATTATGTGTTGCACCATCTGAATTTGATGCACTTGCCAGCCATATCACAGTACCTGATCCTGCAGTATTAAAGTTCATGATATCTAAATCCTGCGATGCAGTGCCATTGTTTGATCCGTCGAGTGTAAAATAATCGGCACCATCGAGTTTGAATATCCCCGAATTTGATAGTCCATAAATAGTTGGATTTACACCGGGAGCCGGTTTCAGTGTGATGTTCTTCAGGGGGCCGGCGCCTGAATATTGCTGCAATACCAGAGGGAACCTGTCTTCTTCAAAAACACTGTATGAGGCATCAAGCAGGAAGTTAACAGCGCCCGTAACTTCTTTGCCTCCGCTAATCTGAGCAACTGCCATAGCTCCTGACCCACCACTAATTGCAGTAATTTCTACAGCGGGAGGGTAAAGATAGCCGGAACCGGCATTTGTGATATTAATGGCTACTACTGTATCGTTCGACAGTACTGCTTCTGCCTGGGCACCGGTGCCACCTCCTCCTGTGAGGGTTACCTGAGGATATGATAAATAACCGCTTCCACCATTTGTAACCGTGATTGTTGATATAACATTGTTAACATCAGCAAATGCCTGTGTAATATCAACATACGTACAGCCCGGAGCCGGAGTATTTCCTGAACCACCAATGTAATAATTGCCTCCCTCAAGGGTGGATACTATCCTGTAGCCACCTGGTGTTGATGGTGGTGTTGCACATAATGGCGGATCTGCCGTAAATCCTGAAGCTCCGCTCAAAGGATTGCATGTTACATTGGGTATCATGAAGTTGTCCTGTGCGCAAATAAAATAGTAAACCACATCATTGGGTGCGACCCCGTTTCCGAGCGAAAACTCATATATATCACCGCTTATATGACTACCTGTTGAATTGTTCCAGATTGCGGCATTATTTATTTTCCAGTAAACAACGGGTAACCCGGAGCCACTCACAGGTACACCTGATTGAATATCCGTGATTGAGGCAGTCAGAGTTCGTGATCCCAATGAGGAAGTGTTTTGAAGCGGAGTAAAACTAATTACCGGCGGGGTCAGGTCGTTTTTAATCCCGGCAAATTCATCTGCTCCAACATCGGCAGCAGTTGCCGGGTAACCCGGGTTGTCAGGATATCCGGTGTTTGGAAATCTGAAATCGCCATCATAGTCTTTTGTAATATCAGGTACTGAAATTACTGAACCTCCACTTTCACAATAAGTTGGCTGAGTTGATGCTATATGGAGGTTATACGGTTCTGTCAGAATTTCTGTAAAAGGTGAATTTTCTGAAAATGACTGCGCGTCTCTGGGTGCAACTCTGGTTTTGAATGCAGATATTGTTAAGTCAGAATTCGTGCCATCGAAGTAGATCAGATTGTTTGGGCCGGATGAGCCAGCATATAAATTATTAAAATTCGAATTAGCTGAATACGAGCCTAGTGATGCACTGCTTCTGCGGTAAGCCACTGTATAACCACTTGCTCCCGGAACGGATACATTCACCAGAATATTATTTCTGAGATCTAGGGTCGGGGTTGTACCGGCATAAAGTGCAGCAGTACCGAATGTAGAGCCTGAACTAATGGCATCCAGATATACCGTATTATTGTATACTTTACTGGTCGTTCCCCCAGTAAGATATAAACCGCAGATGGAGGGATTGTTGGTGGCAGCATCTGCTTTTAAGCTGGTAATAAAGTTGTTGTATATTGTTATGGATGTTACACCGGTATTATATACTCCGTAAACAAGGGCAGTAGCGGTGCTGCCAGTGATACTGCTCATGTTGTATATATTGTTGTTAAAAACATTGCAGTTTGCACCTGATGCAGCCTGAACCCCATAGACTGATCCGCCTTTTGAACTGCAGTTGTAAAGATTGTTTGAATAGATGTTTGTTGTGTTGAAACTCGAAGTATAGATAGCTATCAGGTTACCTGCACCTGAGCTGGTATTGTTATAAATATTATTGTTGTAAACATGCTGTATTGTGCCGGCTGCATCAGAACGGATAAGTGTTTGGGTTCCTGTACCGGGCAAAGTGTTTCCGTAAATCTGGTTATTGTAGATTCTGGCTGTATCAGCCGAAGTACTGCTTAAAATTCCATAGAATGGGCCGGTGGTTGCTGTTGGATAAGTGCAGTTTGCAATCCTGTTATCATGAATTTTTATTGCGTTTTGTAAGGGAGTACTTCCCATCAGGTTCCAGATACCATAAAGATTCCTCAAGCCTGTTCCACTGCTGCTTACCGAGATGTAATTTCCGCTTATTTCAACAGATGAACTGATGCCGGCCTGAAGCAAAATACCAGCTACACGGTCAGTAGAGCCAGTTCCGCCAACAATTGAATCATTCATTACAGCAATGAGGTCCTGATTGGTTGCATATATTCCGTATGCCGGCTGATTGGATCCTCCGAAACTGGTAATTGTATTTTTGCCATATCGCCCAACCGAATTATTATGGTCATACAAAGTATAAGGTGATGGGGCCGCATAGCCGTTAAGTTTAATGCCGATATAGGCATTTGTGACGGTATTGTAATCAAACCGGCAGTCGTTACATGCATCTGTTACTGAAGTAATGGTAAGGGCAGTAGTTGCAGTTGCAATGTGATTGCCTGAATAAATTCCTACGGAGTTCACGTTTGTTTTATTCAGGGTAATTGTACAGCCGCTGATAGTCACATGCTGGCATCCGTCAAATGGAGCAGTGTTTTGTTTTTTAACCAGTGCATAACCCCATTCCATTTGCTTGGTTGCAGTGTTGTTTGCAGCATTGTCTTCGAGGTCAATTCCATCAAAAACAATGTAATCGCCGCCGGCAATTTTGATTATGCCATCGGAAGTGGTTGTGGTACCGGGTGTAAAAGCAGTGATTTTTGGGTTTGCGCCGATTCCTGTTGCTTTTTTAAAAATGATTGAGTCAGCAGCATTCCCGGTGGCAGTGAGTATGCCGGCTGCTGCGCCGGCAAGTGTTTCAGTATGGTTGAGCGCAACAATGAATGTTACACCGCCTGAACCAACACCAACAGAGTTCAGTGCGGTGATAGCTTCCTGAATGGTGAGATAATCACCCGGAATGGATTTGGGTCCTGTTAACTGTGCAAAAGAAAGCATCGAAATGATGCTGAAAACTGTCAATAGTAATATCTTTTTCATCTTTTATTTTTATTGGTTTGTGATTATTGTGCTAATTGTTGATAATGAATGTTATCAAACACACAAATGTACTACATAACGCAAGGGAATAAAAGATCTGAGAGGCTGTATTTTTTGAAAAAATTGTTAATTTTTCAAAATTTTTTACACGGAAAGGAGTGTAGTTAAAAACAGGGAATACAATGTATTATTCAATAGATGATTATTCTTTAATTTCGATTAGTTTCAAAAAAAGACCCCGGTGGTTGAGCCTGCCGAAACCACCGGGATATTTTCTTAAGGCATTATGGTAAAATGGCGCTTACAAAAGCGGCAGCATTGTTGTCGAGCACAATCATGTCCAGGGCATCCACACTTCCGTCACCATTCACATCTTCAGGTATATAGCCTGATCCAAAGTTGGCAGCCTGATTATCAACCGGTATCATATCGAGTCCGTCAACAGTTCCGTCCTGGTTTACATCTCCGCCATAAATTACATAAAAGCCATCAGTTGTTTGTAACAGGTTGTTGCCAAATACATCCGCCGGATTCAGAAACGCGCATGTAATATTATCAAATTCAAATGAAACCGGTAATGCACTCGCAGTTTCAATGTGGTTTCGGTGTTTTACTGTAACATAATACTGGCCGCCATATGTTTGTGGAATCTGAAGACTAACAGTACCTGCTGTGCTCAAACTTACATCAGTTGCACTGTAAATCAGATTTTGATAATTGGCCGCATCATGTAATTCAATGTTAACCTTATCTGCAATCAGAGCCGGAAATGCCGGTCCTGAACCATTACTGGCCTTACGGAGCAGGCCCATGCCTTCATAAAGTCCTTCGGGAAGTAAATACACCAAAAGGTTTTTATCTGCACTTCCAATTCCGTATTCATAAGCACCTATTGTTGGATTGGTAAGGCTTCTGGCCACTCCCAGATAGTCGGCAGGTATTTCAGGCAAAGGAAATCCTGCTCCGATTGCCGGCGAGGCTGTTGATGGAATTAGCGTATACGGACTATTAAAAAGCGGATCAGTATCAAGTGAGTTGTTATCCAGTCCGGATGCTGCTGATAAAGATGCAATATCCAAATACTCAATTCCTGCAAATTTGGCCATCTTGCCCTGTAACCCCGAAGTATAATAACAGTTATTATCCATTACAGTATAAGCACTTGCTGTATTTGCAGCGTAAATCCCATAGGCCAGGGCATCAGCCATGATGGTGTCGTTAAGTGTATTCCTGAAGATGTTGTTTTGCAGACTGATGTTTTGGGCATCAGGACCGATATAAAGGGCACTGCTGATTCCGCCTGCCGAGTAACCGCCAATGTTGCCAAACAGGTTTACTGAGTTATGGAACAGGCTGATTCCTCCTGTTACCCCTATAATCCTGATTCCGGCAATGGCATCATATTCAAGTTGCGTTGAACCGTTACCTGCAATGTCGGATATAATATTGTTGGCAACCAGTATGTTGGAATTAAGAATATAAGAGTTTATCTCAATTCCTACGCCTGAATCATCATATAATCCACCATATTTTATTCCTGTGAGATTGTTTTTAAGAACCTGTGTATTGGTATTGTTGTAACCAATTTCTATCCCGATTGGAGCAAAATAATTGGTCGAATTCATATTGGAAATCAGATTGTCCTGAATGAGTGTGTTATTGGTATAGCTTATATCTATTCCCCGCTTCGTAACTTTTAGTGTGTCAATCAATGAGCCGATGGTATTTCCTGTAATCCGGCAACTTTCAATTGAATTATCAAACGAACCGTTCAGTTGAATACCTACAACCACATTCCATATCCGGTTGTTTTGAATGATCAGACTATCAGTCTGACTGTACACATTGATTCCATAAGAATCATACGTATTGCCTCCACCTATCAGCGTAACATTTTTAATGACGTTATTAATGCAGGCTGTATTTCCGAAACCTGAAAAACTGATTACCGAAGTCCCGGTACCGTCAAAGTCATGTAAATACAAGTTGGAAGTGATACCACCTGCTAAATTTGACCCATCAATAATATAGTTTGATGCCCCTGAAAACGTGAAAACCCTGCCAAAAGCGGCAAGCATTGCATTTACGCCGGGGGCTGGTTTTATGGTAACAGTATTTGTATGAGAACTGCCTAAATAGGTATAAAGGTCGTACGACATCGAAATATTGATAGAATCGGTAAGCAAAAAAGTTACCGGACATATTACTTCTTTCTGATACAGGTCATTCAGGGCAAGTTGCAGGTTTTCATAATCCTGACCACTGCCTACATAATAAGTTCCGCACATACTGGCAATAAGGTAGGCTGCCGGGTTGGGTACATATGAACAGGCTGGTGGATTTGCTGATAATCCTGTACCATCGGCAGCAGGAGTAACGGTGATATTAGGAATTGGGGCCATATCCTGGGCCACTATGTAATAATCAACCGTATCGCCATCAACTGCGGTTCCACCGAGGGTAAACTGAAAAATTCCTGACGTTACAAATGTTCCGGTCGAAGGTTGCCAGGCTCCAATGCTGGCTCCCCGTGTTCGCCAGTATAAAACAGGCAGACCAATTCCTGAAACCGGAATTCCGGAGTAATCATCTGTAATGGTAGCAACAAGGGTGCGTTCTCCGGTATAACCTGTAAGGTTTAATGCTGTATACTCAATAACTGGCGGAATAATATCCAGATGCACGCCTGCAAATTCGTCGGCACCCACATCCGGTCTGATGGCCGGAAAAGCTGAAGAATCAGGATAACCTGCAACCGGGAACCTCGCATCTCCATCATAATCATTCATAACCGCAATTGTTGCGTTGATTTCCATTCCGCCACTTTCACACTGACTTGGCACTGCAGCATCCACATGCAGGTTGTAAGGGGCAACGGAAGTATTGATGAAAGCAGTGTTTTCTGAAAAAGAATGAAGCTCGCGGGGTGTAAACCAAAGGTTTATATCGGCTATGGTCTGAAGCGAAATAAAACCATCATAGTATAGCGCATGATTGGGCCCGGGGGTTCCGGCATATAAATTATTATAGTCAGATAAATCGCTGTAAGAAACCCAGTTAAAGCCTCCTCTTCTGAAAGCTACTGCTTTGCCGATATCATTGGGTGTTGAAAGATCAATAAGGATGTTGTCCTGCAAAATCAAATTAAGGTAGGTTGAATTCCCTGCATAACCGCTATAAAGGGCAGAAGTACCAAACTGAGTTCCTGTACTCATGGCTTTTATATATACTGTGTTGTAATAGATGTGTGCCGTTTGTCCAAATCCCGGAGTGTTACCAATGTAAATTCCGGCAAGTGCATGTAAAGAATTCGCAGACAGAGCGTTCAGATCTGATATAAAATTATTATACACATACAGGTTCGTAAAATAATTTACATCAATGCCCCTGACTTCGGTATTGGCTGCAGCTCCATTCTGATTGGTCAGGCTGTAAATGCTGTTGTTGTTGATATGAACCCAGGAACCCCATGGCATATATATGCCGGTTACATATCCATCAGAAACGGTAAGGTCATGTATTTGGTTGTTATACATCTGTTTATCAACCATAGCATGCGAGTAAATGCCTTCCAGACGGATTGTTCCTGTACTGCTCCCGGCAATTGACAGGTTGTAGATATTGTTATTTGCAATAACTTCTCCGGATAAAGGCTGGCTGCTGTGATAACCAACAAGGTAAGCTGAGCCGGTACCTGAAATCGCTGTTAGTGAATTGTTAAAAATATTGTTCTGCTCAAAACTTATTAATGAGTACCCGGCCTTTATGCAGTACATGTTCCCCCATGCACCGGTTTTTTGATTTCCTGAAACTGTATTTCCGGTTATCATGGCTACGAGTGGGTTGAGGGTGCTTATTCCGTTGAAGGTGCCATTACCGGGTAGTATATTGTTTATAATCTGGTTGTTCAACAGATAGGTTGAATCAGGGCTTGACAGCATTTCAATTCCATAAAAACCTGTAGCATCTGTAAATCCGAAAGTACAGTTTTGGATGATATTGTTGTATATTCTATTACTGCATCCGGTTCCTGAAATGGCACTTCCCGAAGCACATGCAATACCATAAATGCTGGTTGCCGATGTTGTGCCGTTTTTAAGGCTGATCGTATTGTTATAGATTTTAACAGGCGCAGCAGAAGCCACATCCGTATGAATCCCATATATTGCGGTATTGGAACCTACTGTTTCGGTTATCGTATTGTTGGCAATCTGAAGATTGTTCTGGTACTTTGTATAAATACCTTTACCACCGGCAAAACCTGTGATTGTATTTCCGCCTTCCACCCCAACATTCATATTCTGGTCATAAAGTGAATAGGGCGAAGGGGCATTGAATCCGTTTAATGAAATTGGCTGGTTACAATTGCTTATTGTATTGTTAAAAAAACTGCAATTGCGGTGAGCATCAGTTAATGCAGTGATATTCAAATTAGTTGTTGTGGTAGCAATGTGATTTCCTGTATAAATGCCCCTTGTAGATGTATAGGTTTGTGATAGATTTACCGAACAGTTTTTAATCACAATATGGTCACATCCATCAAAAGGAGCTGTGCTGTTTTTTTTAACGAGGGCGTATCCCCACTCCATGCGCTTTGTATCGGTGTTGTTCGTTACAACATCTGTAACATTAATTCCATCAAAGGTTATATAATCGGATCCGGAAAATTTGATGATCCCATCCCTGAAGCTATTTCCTGTTCCGGCTGTAATCAACGGATTGACTCCTTCACCTGATTTATGAAAAACCACTGGATTGGCTGCAGTTCCGGTGGCTGAAATGGTTCCTGAAGTAGGTGACGAAAACGTTTCAGTGTATCCGGCCGCAATTTCGAATGTAACACCACCAGTGCCAACGCCTTGTGTGTTCAATGCCGAAATAGCCGCCTGCAGGGTTGCATAATCACCCGGAATGGTCTTAATGCCTGTTAATTGCCCAAATGAGAAATTCAGGATGAACCCGCATAAAGTTAAAAGAAGATACTTTTTCATAAGAATTAATTTTTATGTTGTGTACTTTTCAACTAATAATATTAACCACTCACAAAGGAAAAAGTTTCCTTCATAGGTATGAAAATAAATATGTTGGATATGTTTCTGGAAAATTAGTTTCCGCTGAAATCTATTTTTGCTGCGCTAAAAAATAGTATACTGAGATGTCAGAATAGCGGAAACACCGTGCTGGTTTAATAAATCCTGTATAAAAAAACGCTCCGTTGCCTTTTAGCATGATTTCCCTGAATTTTTGTTTGTATCCAGTGTTATAGGCCATGGCATAAAACCGGCATTTTTCGGTT
>CAZKCK010000159.1:0-9411 GCA_964550695.1 uncultured Bacteroidales bacterium
GGAAATCAATTCCCTGCCGTGTGAGTGCTTCTGAAATTATCCCGCGTTTAAGTTCCAGCTGGTGATTATATTCAATATGTTGCCAGTTGCATCCTCCGCACAAACCGGCATGTTTGCAGAATGGTTTGGTCCTGAAAGGCGATGGCGCGGTTATTTTTTCTATATCTGCCATAAAGTAACCGGTCTGCCTTTTCTCCATCGATATGGTCAGCTTTTCGCCCGGAATACCTCCGGAAACAAAAACCCTTCGTCCCCTGTTAAAACCATAGGGTTTGCCATCAGGATGCATTGCCGTAAGTTCAAAATCAGGAATCAATACATGATGTTTTTTCACAGTCTCTTAATTATTTCACAATCAATAGTTCGCCATTATTTAATCCGGAATCATGATGCTCATTGCTCAGATTAGCTTTGGATTATCTTTATGCCGGTTTATATCCCTGCTGGTCTTTTTTTCGAGATTTTTCTGCAAAGCAGCAGTAAGGTCAACGCCTGTCTGGTTGGCAAGGCAGATCAGCACAAACAGTACATCGGCCAACTCATCGCCCAGATCGGTTGATTTATCTGAATCTTTAAATGATTGTTCGCCGTATTTTCGGGCAATGATGCGGGCTACTTCTCCAACTTCTTCGGTAAGCATGGCCATGTTGGTCAGTTCATTAAAGTACCTTACGCCATTGGTTTTTATCCAGTTGTCAACTATCTGTTGTGCTTCTTCAATTGTCATGGTTTATTTATTAAATCAGGTGCAATAATAAATAAAAAAGCCTGTCAGGGTATAACAGGCTTTAAAGTAAGGTTTCGGAAACGATGACAATTATTTTTCAGGTTTGTCACCAATTTTATCCATTCCTTTAATATTCATATCTTTAGAGAATTCTGCAACTTTATTCAGGTCAATGTCACCCGTTAGGCTGATCAGGCTGGTTTCCTTTTTTTCTTTCACAACCACAACCAGTTCCGATACTTTTGAACCTGTACGTTTCACATAAAAATTCACTTTCTGACCTTCATCATTCACTTCCATAAGTTCGCGGTAAATGTTCTTTGGCATAAAACCCATCACTTCCTTGTAAAAAGCATCAGCCCGGGCAGCATTTCCTTCGTCATCTTTTTTATTGGTGGTAAGCACCTTTAGACCAGTGAGTTTTGATGCAAAATCTTTCATGTCCTTGATTTTTTCAAGGTCTTTGTCTTTTTCACCGTTGTTAATTTGAATTGAACCCATCATATTAAACATTTCAGATGAAATGTTAACTGAAGTAAAGCCTTCCTTTCCATTGTATTTATCGAAAAGGTTGTCCATTACATTCTGGGCATAAGCACCGTATATCATACTGATTAACAATGCGCAGATAATAGAGATTTTTTTCATGGTTTTAAAAATTTAAAGTTTTTGATTTTCTTTAGTTTCAGATTTTTCAGACGAAGGTTTTTTCGAACCCGGCATCAGGTGATTCAGTATTTCCATACCTTTTCCAATGTTGCTGATGACATTCATGGTTTTTTGTCCTTCGCCTATTTTTGCGAGTTGTGTCATAGGTTTCATACCCTGATTCAGTTTTTCAGATACCATTCCCAATACACGGGCAGTTTCGGCATAAGCTTTAATAACTTCTTCTGCACTTGGCTGGTTCGAAGGCTTTGGCGGAGGAGGTTCATCAAAGATGCTGACCCATGCAAAAACTGCAAGAAAGATAGCCGCAATTCCAATGGATGTGTACATTACGTTAAGAACGCGCTTTTTCTTTAATGAGTGCTGATGTTGCTGTATGGTTTTTCCAAGGTCCTGTTCAACCGGAGATGTGATATGTTTTTCATCTTCAAAATGTAAAAAGAGGCTTCGGTAAACCATCAAATCGGGGGCTACAGGTCCTTTGGTAAAATAAGTCCTCAGTTGTTCTTCTTCCTGAAGGCTGGTTGAACCATTAAACCAAAGCTCAAGTAGTTTGCGGATATTTTCATTTAGCTGGTTCATAGTCGTATTTATTAATCATGATTTCCCTGACTTTTTGCCTGGCACGTGAAAGATTGACCCTTACGGTATTTTCATTCATTTCCATAATGGCTGCAATTTCGTGTGTTTCATATCCTTCCACATCGCGAAGGTGGATGATACTGCGTTGCTGTTCCGGCAATGATGCAATAATATTCTTAACATGTTTAACTGAATCCTTCAGGTCGTGATTCAGATAAGACTTGTCGGGCCTGTTGATTTCAATTTCCGATTGAGAAGCCCTGAACTTAACTGCATGTGATTTCAGTTGGTCAAGACAGAAGTTACGGGCAGTTGTGAGTGCCACAGCTTCAAGGTTCCGGTAAGCTTCCAGGGCATCGCGTTTACTCCAGAGTCTTAAATAAACCTCCTGAACAGCATCACGTGCTTCATCGTCGTCTTCAAGCAGCCGGCGTGAAAGCCTGAAGATTTTATCGCCAAAGGGCAGCATACGTCCGGTAAAGTCACTGATAGTCATGGTACGTTAATGACGAATGATTTTATAAAACATTACAGAAAAAACAAATATTCACAAAAATTTGTTTTGTAATATATCCATGTATTATATTTGCAGGCTCAAATAAGGCTGTTTTATAGCGTAATATAAGTAAATCATGAAATCTTCCCTTTGCATTCAGGTGGCTTTTGATGCCATTGTGTTTGTTCCGAACAAATACGGACCGGGAAGGATTATGCATGTCTGAACCAAAGATTGCATTTAACACAAATCATAAATCCAACCCGGTCAATTCATACGACCGGGTTTTTTTTATGAATAAAATACAATGAATACTTTATACAATTCAAAAATACAAAGCAAAGCTTCAGGCAATCATGGACTTAAAAACCGACTCCACCATTACCTGATGATGATCAGATTATCTCTTTCAGGCACTGATCAGGATTTTACTACATTAAAACTCAGAACGGCCATTTTCCTGTTGTCTGTCCCCATGGTACTCGAGATGATCATGGAATCAGTATTCGCCATTGCCGACATCTTTTTTGTTTCACGACTGGGTGCTGATGCTGTGGCTGTTGTTGGACTCACCGAGTCGATGATGACCATTGTGTATGCCATAGGCTTCGGTCTCAGCATGGGAACTACGGCGCTGGTAGCACGCCGCACTGGTGAAAAAAACCAGGATTTGGCTAAAACCTCTGCTGTGCAGGCAATTATAGCAGGAGCCGGCGTTTCGCTGTTCATTGCAGTACCGGGTTTTTTGTTTTCAGATAAATTGCTGTTGCTAATGGGGGCATCTGCTGAAACGGTTTTGAAATATAGTTCCTTTACCAAAATTATGTTTGGCGGCAATATGGTTATCATCCTGTTGTTTATTATCAATGCCATATTCCGCAGTGCCGGTGATGCAGCGCTCTCGATGCGGGTACTTCTGATGGCCAATCTCATCAATATTATTCTTGATCCTATATTAATATTTGGTTTTGGACCTATACCTGCTTTGGGTATTATGGGTGCTGCCATAGCAACAAATATAGGGCGGGGGATTGCTGTATTGTATCAGTTTTACATCCTTTTCTATGGTTCCGGGCGTATCAGTTTGAAGTTGAGTGATTTCAGGCCTGATTTTAAACTGCTTGGCAACCTGCTGAAACTCTCACTCGGAGGCATTGGCCAGAATCTGATAGCCACATCAAGCTGGATCGGAATGGTAAGGATTGTTTCGGTATTCGGAAGCGAAGCCGTTGCAGGTTATACAATAGCCATCCGGATCATTGTATTTTCATTGCTGCCTTCATGGGGTATCAGCAATGCTGCTGCAACACTGGTCGGACAGAATCTCGGTGCCGGCAGGCCTGACCGGGCAGCCCGGTCAATCAGAATTACCGGTATCGTAAACATGTTTTTGCTTGGAATGATTTCACTGTTGTTTATTTTTATGCCGGAAATGTTTATCAAACTATTTATCAGTGACCCCGCTGTCATTCAACATGGTATTGTGTGTCTGAGGATTGTTAGTTTTGGCCTGGCATTTTATGGATTGGGTATGGTGATGACCCAGTCGCTGAACGGAGCCGGCGACACTTTTACGCCTACCTTGCTTAACCTGATATGTTTCTGGATGATTGAAATTCCACTGGCTTATTATCTGGCTATTTACAACGGGTACAATGCTGAAGGTGTTTATTATGCGGTAGTTATTGCCGAATCCTTACTTTCATTACTGGGACTGGCAATGATAAGCAGAGGACGTTGGAAACTAAAAACTGTATAAAGCAAAAAGGCCTTCCGGGAAATTCCTGAAAGGCCTTTTTCTAAATATCGAGATGCTTATCCATTCATTGAAGCAAGAAACTCTTCATTTGTCTGTGAAAACTTAATGCGGTCTCTCAGGAATTCCATGGCTTCGAGCGAAGTCATATCCGCCAGGTGATTGCGCAAAATCCATACACGTTGTAAAATATCCTTTTCCAGTAACAGATCATCGCGGCGAGTTGATGAAGCAACAATGTCGATGGAGGGGAAGAGTCGTTTATTGGAAAGCTTGCGGTCGAGCTGTAACTCCATATTACCTGTTCCTTTAAATTCCTCAAAAATAACCTCATCCATTTTTGAACCGGTATCTATCAATGCTGTAGAAACTATTGTAAGTGAACCACCGTTTTCAATCTGACGGGCAGCACCAAAGAAACGTTTCGGCTTCTGGAGTGCATTGGCTTCAACACCACCTGAAAGAACCTTGCCCGATGCCGGTGATACGGTGTTGTAGGCGCGTGCCAGGCGGGTGATTGAATCAAGCAGGATGACCACATCGTGACCGCATTCCACAAGACGTTTTGCCTTTTCGAGTACAATGCCGGCAATTTTTACGTGTCTGTCAGCAGGTTCATCAAAAGTTGAAGCAATAACTTCAGCTTTTACACTGCGGGCCATATCCGTTACTTCTTCCGGGCGTTCATCAATAAGCAGAACAATCAGGTATACTTCAGGATGATTAAATGCAATTGCATTGGCAATCTCTTTCAATATCATGGTTTTACCAGTCTTTGGCTGAGCAACAATGAGGCCGCGTTGCCCGAATCCGATTGGCGTAAACATGTCAATAATCCTCGAAGTAAGCGTTGCCTGAGGATGACCTGTAAGCTTGAATTTTTTATGCGGGAACAGCGGGGTCTGGTAATCAAACGGAACCCTGTCACGGGCTTGTTCCGGTAGCAAACCATTAATCATTTCAACTTTTACCAAAGGATAAAATTTTTCTGCTTCCTTTGGCGGGCGGATGGTACCACGAACGGTATCTCCGGTTTTAAGTCCGAATATTTTTATAAGCGTTTGAGATACAAATACATCATCGGGGCTGCTGAAGTACATGTAATCGGATGAACGCAGGAATCCAAAACCGTCGGGCATCATTTCAAGCACACCTTCGCAGGTGATTACTCCATCAAGCTCAATGGGTGATTCTTCTCTGCGCGGAGGTTCTTCCCTGCGACGATCGGGTGCCGGGGCATCGTCTCTGCGCCGTTCCACCGGAGGTATGTCGTCCCTGCGGCGTTCCTGATGAACCGGTACTTTTTCAAAAGTTCCTGTTTGCTTGTTAAACCTCATATTCACATCACGCGGAGTAACTTTGTCACGTCCGAAAAATTCGCGCTGAACTGGTTTTTCTTCTGGTTTTTCAACAACCTGAGTTTCCTGGTTATCTTCGTTTTGAGCTATAGCCTGTTCTTCAGGATTGACCACCTGTACCTCAAAAACATTGTTTTCTTCTTCCATAACAGGTTCATCATCATATACCTGAAGTTTCTCGGGAAGGATTTCGGCATTAGGTGATGGAACCGGTTTTTCAACTTTATGGCGTGGAGGATTCGGACCCTTTTGCCTGACATCTTCACGCTGGTTATTATTTTTTGGTTTGTTTTCGTTGTGTGCAGGAGTCCTGAAATTGGCCTGATACCGCTGCTGATATTCGTTGCGCGAACGTGCAAAATCAGGTTGAGCCGGTGATGGTTGAACTCCCGGAAGTTTATCGGTCATTTCAGTTGCTGCCGCACTGGTATTTTCAGTTTTTTCTGAAATTATCTGTGGAGGCCTGGGATTATTGCTTTTGGGTTCCGGTCTGGGGTTTTCCACCTTTACAGGTGTACTATCAGGCAAATTTTCACCGGAATTTTTATTGTTATTGGTGGCATCGGCAGGCTGACGACGGTTGTCTTTGGTCCAGGGTTTTTCTGGTTCCCTTTTTTTGCCCTTATCAATATCAGGAGATTTGTCAGTTTTTGGGGATGATTTTTCAGGCTTTGGCCTGGCATTACGTTGAACAGGCATTTTTTTCAATCGAATTTCTTCTTTTTCCTGTTCAAGCATCTCGGGGGAAGGTTTAAGCGCCTGCTCATCAAGTATTTTGTAAACAAGATCTTGTTTTTTAATGTCTTTTGGCAGCTTGACGTTTAATGTTGCTGCAATCTCTTTTAACTCAGGAAGTGTCATCCCGTTGAGTGCAAGAATATCGTACATGTATTAATTTTTAAATTGCAATAAATGCTAATTAGTGAATAAAGAACCGGGTTTTAAGATAGATGGGGATAAGGTTGACCTAAACTGCTTTAACCATTTTTTAACGTCCCTCATGTCATTGCAGGTTTTTCCTGCAATTTGTTAAACTGGCCGCAATACTATTCCGAAAACGCTTGTAAAACAGGAGGGAGGAGTATTTCCGCTGCAAATATAAGAATAGTTTTGCTACATTGTGCACTTTGAATATCTTTGCCGAAAAGAATTTTCACATGATTCAAAGAATCCAAAGCCTCTTCTTACTCAGTGTTGTTGTATTGACAGCACTTTTATTCGTTTTTCCGATTGCAGAATATTTTTCTGATTCAGTAAGCATCAGACTTACAATGCTTGGAGTTAAAAGTTATGTTCCATCCGCAGCCGGTATCCAAACAGCAGTAATCAGCAGTTATCTTGTGTATTTTCTTGTTTTCCTGAATATTACCATAGGAGCCATAGCAGGATATGCCATTATGCAATTCAAACAACGTTCATTTCAGATACGTCTGACCAAGGTTGCCTTAATGCTTGACATTGTGCTGATTATAGTGCTTTTTGTAATAACTGACTTTTTGAAGAAAAAATTAGCGGTAGATCCCGATTACGGAATTGGAATTATTTTCCCGGTTGTTTCACTTATTTTTCTGCTATTGGCCCAGCGCTTCATACAGAAAGATGATAAACTCGTAAAGTCTGCTGACCGTCTCAGGTAAATCGTATTCTGGATTTATTCTCCGTTTTCAAGCTATTTATAACATAAAAAAGCGCAGCAAATGCCGCGCTTTTTTATGTTATGATTGGTAATCCGGTTTCTGAGGATGCAAACTGTGCAAAATCCGATTTTTACCAGTTGGGTTTATATTACAGATGTATAGGTTTGTCAACAGCACTAAATCCGGCTTCCATAAATACCTCAGATATAGTAGGATGAGCATGTATGGTTTTAGCAACATCATAAACTGTTGCCTCCACCTGCATAAAAGCAGCAGCCTCGGCAATCATATCCGAAGCGTTATGCGAAACAATCTGAACACCAAGAACCTGTCCGTATTTTTCTTCAGAGAGCATCCTGATGAATCCTTCCGTAAAACCTTCTGCCATTGCCTTGCCATTGGCTGACAATGGGAATTCGTTTACTTTGTAGGATGTTCCTTTCGCAATAAGCTCATCTTCAGTATAACCTATCTGGGCAATTTCAGGATCAGAATACATATTCATGGGATACATGGCCTTATCAATTTTTTCTTTGATCCCCTTGATAAAATTGATGGTATGCAATCCCTGAGCCGAGCCAACATGTGCAAACGGACTATGACCGTTTACATCCCCAACAGCGAAAATATTCGGATAGTTTGTCTGAAAATAATCATTGGTTACAATAAACCCGTTTTCAATTTCCAGGTTGATGTCCATTGGCGGAATGACCCCTTTGCGGCTTTTACTGTTAACAATAATATCACATTTAACACGCTCATCACCAACAATCAGTTCGTCACCATCAAAGCTGCTCATTCCGGCATTTTCGGCGGCATTAAAAATTACATTAACCTTGTCTTTCTTCAGCTTATTAAGCATCCATTTTGCCAGATATTTATCAGCCAAAGGCATAATGTTTTCTGAAGGAACCAGCAAAGTAACATTGCGCTCGATAATGTTAAACAACTGGGCCAATTCAACAGCAATGGAACTTTCTCCCACCACAACCACATTACGCGGCAGGTCATCCATCTGAAAGAATTTGTTGAGCTCTATAACTTTATCAGCAGGCAAACCGGCTTTTAAAGGTTCATGATATGAGCCGGTTGCAATAATGATGTGAGTAGCCGAAAGATTTCTGTTTTCAACAGTTACTGTGTTTGCAGAAGTAATACGGGCTTCACCGCTGATAACTTCTACGCCATTCTTTTTAAGCAGGAAGCTAACGCCGCTTGTCAACCTTTTAACAATATGGCTAGCCCTTGAGGTGGCCTGTTTCCAGTTGAAAGTAAGCTTTTTCTTGTCAATACCTTCAATACCAAATGTTTGGGCATCATTTTTTATGCGGCGGTAGAGTTTCGCACTTTCAATCAAAGCTTTGGACGGGATACATCCCCAGTTGAGGCACATCCCGCCAATATTGCTTTTTTCGATGATCACGGTTTTCAGGCCTACCTGTCCGGCGCGGATGGCTGCCACGTAACCTGCAGGACCTGCACCAATTATAATTACATCGTATTCCATGTTTCAGTTCTTTTCAGTTATATTTATTCCATAATCAATGATACAGGATCGGCAAGATAGCCCATCAGCCGGTTCAGGAATCTGGCCACTTCGCCGCCATCAACAATACGGTGATCAACTGATAATGACAATGGTAAAACCGTTCCCTTAACAATTTGCTCGCCTTTAATTACCGGTTTTTCAACCATACGTCCGATACCAAGTATTGCTGCCTGCGGGTAATTAATTACCGGTACTGCAAATTGACCACCTATTGAACCATAATTGGTTACAGTAAAGGTACCATCCTTCATATCATCGATACTTAGTTTACGGTTTCGTGCTTTTTCGCTAATCTCATTGATTTTCTGGGCGATTTCGAACACTGAGAGTTTATCCACATCACGAATAACCGGAACAACCAGCCCGTCTTCGGTATCAACTGCAATTCCGATATTAAAATATTTTTTATAGATCGTGCGGTTGTTGTCAAGATCGAGCTGTGAATTGAGCGTTTTGTGGTGTTTTAATGCAACGGCAAGACCTTTGAGAATGAAAGGCAGATAACTCAGTTTCACACCCTTTTCAGAAAATGGTCTCTTGTATTTTTCACGTATACGAATCAGTTCAGCTACTTCAACCTCATCAAAAACAGTCATGTGTGCAGCGTTATGCTTGCTTTGAATCATGTTTTTGGCAA
>CAZKCK010000160.1:0-4623 GCA_964550695.1 uncultured Bacteroidales bacterium
ACGAAACATGTGACACTGATAAATGTTAATGAAAATTGATAACTTGCTGTTGGCAAACAGGCAAATAATGCGGGGGATTTTATAGCTTTGCGCCCAATATCACTTCGTTATGAAAAGCTACCCTCAGGTTATCCTTCGCAAAGGCAAAGACGCACCTTTAAGGCGTTTTCACCCCTGGGTTTTCTCAGGTGCTATTTACAAAAAAGACAAAGACATCAGGCACGGCGACCTTGTTGAAATTCATTCATCAGAAAATCAAATTCTTGGATATGGGTTTTATGAGGATGGTTCATTGGCCATTAAAGTATTCTCTTTCAACGAAGAACCTTCTGACAGTTTCTGGAAAAAGAAAATCCTCAGTGCATATAACCTGCGCAAAAATCTTGGGTTGGTTAACAATGCGCAAACCAATGCTTACCGTTTGGTTTTTACCGAAGCCGATGGTCTTCCGGGGCTGATTATCGACTATTACAACGGTGTGGCTGTGATACAGGCCAACTCAGCAGGGATGTATGCCCTGCGCGAAAAGTTTACCTCAATCCTTCAGGAAATCTATGGTGAAGACCTCAAAGGAGTTTATGATAAGAGTGCTGAACCCATGCGTAAGGTTGCAGGGATTGAAACCATCGACGGTTTTCTTTACGGTTCAACGTCTGAAACTGAAATCCTTGAAAGCGGCTACAAATTCAAGGTTGACTTTGTAACAGGCCAAAAGACAGGCTTCTTTCTTGATCAGCGCGAAAGCCGCGAACTGGTTGGCACCTATGCAGCCGGGCGGAGGGTACTGAACACTTTCTGCTATACGGGTGGTTTTTCGGTATATGCCCTCAAACATGGAGCTAAGTTTGTACATTCGGTTGACAGTTCGAAGAAAGCCGTGGCCATGACTGCCGAGAATCTGATCCTGAATGGGTTTGATCCTGAAAAAAATGAATGCATTGCTGTTGAAGCCATGGATTATCTTGACCGCATGCATGATGCCTTCGATCTGATTATCCTTGATCCGCCGGCTTTTGCAAAACATATTGAGCAACGCCATAAAGCGCTTACAGCTTACAGGCATATCAACCATCAGGCTATTTCGAAGATTGCCTCGGGCGGCATCTTATTCACATTCTCGTGTTCGCAGGTGGTCGACAGGCAGATGTTTACCTCTGCGGTGATGGCTGCAGCCATAGAAACAGGCCGCAATGTGCGTATCCTGAAGCATATAGGTCAGCCTACCGATCATCCGGTCAATATTTTCCATCCTGAAGGTGAGTACCTGAAAGGATTGGTTATATATGTGGAATAAGCCCGGCCACCATCCAAATAGTATCCGAATTTCATGGCAAGGTGGATTTGCCTTGCTTTGCGCTAAATTTATCTGGAAATCAACACTTTTGTTGCCCTGATTACTCCTGTATCAGTTACAAGCGATGCAAAATACACCCCCGACGGTAAATCAGCCGCAATCCATTGCCATGTTACAGCACCTGAAGGAACACTCGCCTGACTCACTATTTTCCCGTAAACATCATGAATGATAATAGTTGCAGGTTTGGTTAACACATCAAACCTGAAAGTAGCCATATCCACACAAGGATTCGGCTGTACGCTTAACATTGAATTGGCTCCCGGCAAGTCGTTTGTTCCCAGATCAACAGCCAGATTCAGTTTTAAGGCAACCGGGCGATGATCCGATACGTTTTCAGAATAGACAGCCCAGCCGCCCGTAAGCATTTCATCAACTTTTAAAGTCTGTATATCAGAGCCTTCGTTTGCAAATGAGGGGAACAACTCACGGGTAATCAGAATATGGTCAAGATGTGAAGGCCAGGTAGGGTATGACCAATTGGCTTCGGGCCCCAACGCAATGGCGTAGTCGGCAAACTTGTAATTATATACGTCATCGTCAATAATATCCCTGAATACATTGTTTTCATATTCATCTTCCAATTCATCATTCAAATCACCCACAACTATTACATTCTTGTTGTTCAGAGAATTATCAATGTGGTCTTTCAACAGGTTGGTGGCTTTGTACCTTCGTGATTCTTCATCATCAGGATCGGCCAGATTCAGGAACCCATCACCGCAACATTTAAAATGGTTGTTGATGACGATAAAATTATGCCCCATAAAGTCGAAATCAATCACCAGCGGCGCTCTCGGGAAAGGGCTCCAAAAGGATGATGAGGAATAAATTTCATAGATACTGTTAATTGTAATGGTACCGGTTTTATAGATATACCCCAGACCTGCAAAATATCCGGGTTCGACGGCATAAGCGTACCCATTAAGGTTTTGCACCAGTTGTTCAAATGACTGTATATCTTCAATTTCCTGCAGCGCAATCAAATCAACACCGAGTTCATTAATAATGCTGGTCATATTGTTGATGGTAGCCTGTCCGTTCTTGGGAAAGTTTTCGGTGTTCCATGTCATAACTTCCAGTGTGCTGTCAGTTGCATATCCCTGATTTTTAAATGACTGCGCACTTGTATATAATTGAAAAACAACAAAAAGAAGCCCCAGTAAATATCGATTCATAGTGTAAACGTATAATGTGTGGTTGAGGCTTCAAAAGTAGTCATAATCCGGATGGAGCGGTGCAGTTGCTGCTATGTACGTATGCGAACATCAAAGGGTTCGCCAACGGTCAGAATATGGTGAGTTTATTTTTTTGTAAGCTTAATATACAGTGCATTAATAATTTTGGCTTTGGTATTGATTGGAGCCGGTTGCTAATTCCGAACTGAAACCATAAATAATTTCCGCATTGAAGTCAATTCTGCTTACCCTTACTTTCATTACCGCCTCATTACTGAGTCTGGCCTTTTCACCTGACTCCCTGCGGATTTATCAAACCAAACATATAAGCCTGAGCAAACCGGTTATTGATGGAATAATTGACGATAAGTCCTGGGATTGTGTTGAATGGCAGGATAATTTTATTCAGTATGAACCTGTGCAAAGGGCAAAACCTTCTCAACAAACGAAGTTTAAAATTATTTATGACAGCGAAAATATTTATGTTGCCATCAGGGCATATGATTCGGTACCCGAAAAGATAACAAAAAGGCTCTCGAGACGCGATGCCATGGATGGTGATCTTGTTGGTGTTCAGCTTGATAGTTATTTTGATAAGATGACATCGTTTTTTTTTCTGGTATCTGCAGCAGGTGTAAAAGTTGATGGAATCAATACCGATGACGGAGAAGTTGAAGATTTATCCTGGGATGCCATCTGGTATGCAAAAACTTCAATCGATCGTGAGGGATGGAACGCTGAATTCAGCATTCCGATGTCGCAACTACGGTTTTCTGCAGCCGCGAAACAAACCTGGGGGCTTGAAGTGGTCAGATACCTGCACCGCAAGGATGAGCTTTCACTCTGGCAGTTTATTTCGAAGGAATCATCAGGCTGGACGCATAATTTTGGTCTGCTTGAAGGATTGGAAGGTTTGAAACCCCGGCGGCAGGTTGAAATTCTGCCCTATGCAGTGGCCCGTACTGAATCATATCAGAAAGAAGAGGGCAACCCCTTTTCAAAAGGAAAGGAATCTGCCATTTCAGCAGGTGTGGATGGAAAAATCGGGCTTACCAACGATCTAATTCTTGATTTCACGGTCAATCCAGATTTTGGTCAGGTAGAAGCTGATCCTTCCGAAGTAAACCTGACGGCTTTTGAATCGTATTTCAGTGAGAAGCGGCCGTTTTTCATCGAAGGGAAAAATATTCTGAGCTTCGGGCTTACACCCGGCGACAACGGTTCGTCTGCTGACAATCTGTTCTATTCACGCCGTATAGGACGCCGTCCGCATTTATACCCTGAAGATCATGATTATGTTGATCAGCCGGAGAACACCCGTATACTGGGTGCCTTTAAAGTAACCGGTAAAACGCGCAAAGGCTGGAGTATCGGTCTGATGGAAAGTGTGACCACTGCAGAGAATGCGGAGGTTTCTGATAATGAAAAAATCAGTTCGGTGAAAGTAGAACCCTTCACCAATTATTTTGCCGGAAGGGTTCAGAAAGACTTTAAAAAAGGTGAAACCAGGCTGGGAGGCATGTTTACAGCTACCAACCGCGATCTGAAATCCGTTGATTTCCCGGAACTGGCGTCGGGAGCATATACCGGTGGGATTGATTTTAATCATACCTGGAAAAACCGTGTCTATTCATTAAACATCAAAGGATATTTCAGCAGGATTCAGGGCAGCAAGGAGGCCATAACCCAATTGCAACGGGCACCGGCGCGATACTACCAGCGTCCTGACAATGATTACATTGTGTTTGACTCGAGCCGTACAAACCTGACCGGTCATGGCGGACTCATAAGTTTTAACAAGGGGGGTGAAGGTCACTGGCGGTTTATGACATGGATAAACTGGCGATCGCCGGGGCTAGAATTGAACGATATTGGATTTCTCAGAAAAGCAGATGACATTTTTCAGGTAATCTGGGTGGGCTATCGTTACTGGACACCGTTCAGCATATTCAGATCGATTAACCTGAATTTCAATCAGTGGACAGGTTGGGATTTTGGAGGGAACAATACTTATTCAGGAATAAATGCCAATATCAACACCCAGTTTAAGAATTACTGGAACTTTAGCATGGGCATAAACCGCGATGGGGT
>CAZKCK010000160.1:4723-9387 GCA_964550695.1 uncultured Bacteroidales bacterium
CAACAATTCACCGAGGTACATTTGCGGAAAGATTGACCAGAAAGTACTGATGATGGCTTTCAGACTGAATTATTTTATAACACCCGATATTTCAGTACAGTATTATGGGCAGCCGTTTATTGCCGCCGGGAAATATTCTGAAATAAAAAGGATTACCAATCCCATGGCTGATGATTATTATGGCCGGTTTCAGTTGTTTAAACCCGATGAAATTACGTATAATGCAGATGATGAAAGGTATACCATTGATGAAAATCACGATGGAATTGCTGATTACGGCTATGATAAGCCTGATTTCAATGCCTTGTTCTTTTTGTCGAATTTTGTTGCACGCTGGGAATACCTGCCGGGATCTTCGGTATACCTGGTATGGTCACAGGGAAGAGATGAATTTGCAAACACCGGAAAGTTCAATTTTAAGAATGACATGAGCGACCTGTTCAAGGTTTTTCCGCATGATGTTTTTCTGATCAAATTATCGTACAGGTTTCAGAATTAATTCATGTGCTTATGTGCTCATGTGCTCATGTGCTCATGAATTCCCTGACGTAGTGGTATGTATCCTGCCGAAGAGCAAAGCCCCGAGAGGGTAAAGATACGCAGATGTGAAGATGCCTGCGCTGAGCTTGTCGAAGTGTGCAGATGGGTGAAAATGATAAATTTACGTCTGATTATTTTTCATTTTTTCCGGATGTATCTTTCAGGTCGTCAATCTGACGCCGGTCCTGTTTGGTAGGGCGGCCGGTTCCTCTCGGGCGGCGTTCCCAGTTCAGGTCACGTATCATCTGCACCCTTTCATATTCTTCAGCAGGTGTTAGGTCTTCAACATAATCAACTGCTAATTTGGCTGATACACGGTTATTCAGGAATGCCTTCACCTTTATTTTTCGTTTCAACGGATTCTGGTGAACAGCAATTTCATCCCCGATCTTCAGGTTGCGTGAAGCTTTTACAGCAATTCCATCAATGATGACCTTCCCTGTTTTACAGGCTTCTGAAGCCTGTGTACGGGTTTTATATATTCTGACGGCCCAAAGCCATTTATCGATGCGGACGTCGTCGGCCATTATTTTTCCCTGAAATATACTTGTACCGGTACACCTTCAAAATCAAAGAGTTTGCGCAACTGGTTTTCGGTAAAGCGTTTATACGGTTCCTTTACGTATTGCGGAAGGTTACAAAAGAAAACAAACGAAGGATAATGTGTTTTTAACTGGGTGATATACTTTATTTTAACCTGTTTGCCTTTTGAGATGGGCGGAGGGTTATCCTGAAGGATTGGTAAAAGCACATCGTTTAATTTTGATGTGGTGATAGTTTGTGTGCGTGCCTTAAACACCTTGGTGGCAACCTCAAGTGTTTTAAAAATCCGCTGTTTTGTAGGGATTGAAGTAAAAACGATGGGCACATCGGAAAATGGTTGGATTTTTTCACGGATTCCGGCTTCAAAATCACGCAGGGTGTTGTTTCCCTTATCAATCAGATCCCATTTATTCACAACAATTACCACACCTTTATGGTTACGCTGAATCAGTGAAAAAATATTCAGGTCCTGAGCTTCAAATCCATCAGCGGCATCAATCATCAGAATGCATACGTCACTGTTTTCGATGGCTCTGATGCTGCGCATAACCGAATAAAACTCAATATCTTCCGAAACCTTGCTTTTCTTTCGTAAACCGGCCGTATCAACAAGGTAAAAGTCGAAGCCAAAGGCATTGTAACGTGTATTAATCGAGTCGCGGGTAGTACCGGCAATCGGAGTAACTATATGTCGTTCAGTGCCCATAAAGGCATTCACCATCGATGATTTACCAACATTTGGCCTTCCTACAACTGCGATACGTGGCAGGTCATCACCATCAAATATGGTATCGGATTTAAACTCTTTAACAATTTCATCAAGCAGTTCACCTGTTCCGCTGCCATTCACACCCGAAACCGGATATATTTCGCCCAATCCGAGGTTGTAAAACTCTGCAGCTTCATTCATACGGCCGGGATGGTCAACCTTATTCACAGCTAAAAAAACCTTTTTTTTAGATTTACGCAGCAAGGCAGCAATATCCAGGTCAAGTGGTGTAACGCCTTCCATTGCGTCGACCATAAACAGAATGATATCGGCTTCATCAATTGCAAAACCGGCCTGTTTGCGTATTTCTCCTTCAAATATATCATCTGATCCTTCAACATAACCACCGGTATCAATCATTGAAAACTCAATGCCGTTCCAGTCTGATTTGCCATAGTTGCGGTCGCGTGTAACGCCACTGGTCGGGTCAACAATAGCATCCCTATCGCCGGCCAGACGATTAAAAAAGGTTGATTTGCCTACATTCGGTCTGCCAACAATGGCTAAAATATTTGACATAAATTGGTATTATTCAGTATAAAAACTTCTATTCAAAGCCAAAACGCCTGAGTTTGTCAGGGTTATCCCTCCAATCTTTCTCAACTTTTACATTCAGTTCAAGAAATACTTTTTTCCCGACAAACTCTTCGATGTCTATCCTGGCCTCAGTTCCGACCTTTTTAAGAGAGGAGCCTTTATGACCAATGAGGATAGCTTTTTGCGATTCCCGCACTGCAAAGATAATGGCATTTATCCTGATAATCTTATTTTCTTCTTTAAATGACTCAACCACAACTTCTGTATTGTACGGAACCTCCTTTTTATAATTCAGAAAAATCTTTTCGCGGATGATCTCCGAAATGATAAAACGTTGTGATTTGTCGGTAAGTTCGTCTTTAGGATAATAGGCAGGGCTCTCAGGCAGTTTAAGCAAAATACTATCAAAAACCTTTTCGAGGTTCCGTTTGTGCAGTGCTGATACAGGAATGATCAGTGCATCCGGAAAAATTTCCTGCCAATATTGAGTTTCGATAAACAATTCTTCTGTATTTATTTTGTCTATCTTGTTGATTAACAGAAGGACAGGTTTTTCAGAAGTTTTTATTTTTTCGATGATTTTTTCGTGTGGGTTTCGCTCTCCGGGTTCAGCCACAAACAGAAACACATCGGCATCTTCGAGTGAGCCTTCCACAAATTTCATCATCGATTCATGCAATTTGTAGGCTGGTTCAAGTATTCCCGGAGTATCAGAATATACAATCTGAAAGTCATCACCGCTTACAATACCGAGTATCCGATGCCTGGTAGTCTGGGCTTTATAGGTAATAATTGATAATTTTTCACCAACCAGGGCATTCATGAGTGTTGATTTACCAACATTCGGACGGCCGATGATGTTTACAAAACCCGCTTTGTGGGTCATAATTTTTATTTTTTAGATATGTCGTACAAAGGAACAAATTTTATATCTTTGCACCCTCAAAATGATTGTTCTTTCTACATAAAAATATAGTGCGGGGTGGAGCAGAGGTAGCTCGTCGGGCTCATAACCCGAAGGTCGTAGGTTCGAATCCTGCCCCCGCTACCAATTGAAAACCAGTGTCTTGCACTGGTTTTTTTATGCCATTTTATTTAAATTGTAAAAGCATTCGCGTTCAGGAAATAAATTATAGTTCTGAATATTGATTCTTTGTTGGATTCATCACTTCGGCATCAATTTAAAAGGACCCACCATTTCATTGTCACCATTTTTTCTACTTTTGCAAAAAGCCTGAAATGAACTGCCGCACATACAAATCAGATGAAATACTTACCAACCAGCAACTTGCGGCATTTTTTTGCAATTCATCCCTGCCTTTTTTCCAGCATACCGATTTCATTCGATTCTTTTTAGAATTTCCGAATCAACTGACAAAAACAACCATTTGTTTTGATTCACAAAAGATTATCGGTGTATGTGTATTTACGGTAAGTAATAAAAAAGCACCGGTAAAGTACTTGGTAACAAAAACACAAATCATTTATGGGCCAGTAATATCCTCTGAATGCGACCAAATACAAGTAATTCGGGCAATACTTGAAGAAATAGATTTCCAGATTCCATGGTATAACCTTTTTGTGCAGTTCAGGAATTGTGTTGACACATCATTGTACGAGGGCGTTTTTAAAAAGCAGGGTTATCGGTTTTCTGAACGGCTTAACCTGATAACGGATATCAGCAACAATGAGCAAATGTGGTTCAACCTGAGTTCAAGCCGCCGCCGGCAGATACGCAAAAGCAGGCAAAACGGCCTTACCATCAACTGCAATCCTGAAATTACCCAGATAAAAGAATTTTACAATATACTCAGGAATTTATACAACAGGCGCGTACACAAACCTTTACCTGATTTACAGTTCTTTATTAAATTTAATGAACTGACTATAAAAAGTGAAATACATGGTCGTATTTTCTTATGCATGTACAATGGAAGTGTGGTTGGCGGCATTGTTGCGCCAATAGCGGACCGTGATACCATTTATGAATGGTACATATGCGGACTTGATGAAGAAATGAGCAGGCATGGAATTTACCCAAGCGTGATGGCTACCTGGGCTGCAATGGAATATGGGAATGAAGCCGGTTGCAGGCATTTTGATTTTATGGGCATGGGCAAACCCGATGAACCATACGGTGTAAGGGATTTTAAAGCAAGGTTTGGTGGCAAATGGGTAAACTATGGCAGATGGAACAAAATTACAAATATCTGGTTGTACGCATTGGCTGAAACTGCCTACAACTTGTTGTACCTGTATAAAAGGATTCGAAATG
>CAZKCK010000161.1:0-9376 GCA_964550695.1 uncultured Bacteroidales bacterium
AGGCAACAGGCAACAGCTAACAGGCAATAGGCAACAGGCAACAGGCAATAGGCAATAGGCAACAGGCAACAGGCAACAGGCAACAGGCAATAGGCAACAAGCAACAGGCAATAGGCAACAGGCAATAGGCAATAGGCAACAGGCAACAGGCAACAGGCAGTAGGCTGAAGTACTAAAAGATTAGTCTCTGCTTTAATTCATAATTAAAAATTTTATCCTGAGCCTGCCGAAGGATCACAATTAAAAATTACTTCTGTTTGTTGCGGAGGTAGTGTGGCATGGCGAAAACGGGAAACAGAATGGTGGCTGAAAGCACGGTGGCTGCGAGTACGATAAAGGCTGTGGCGAGCCCGGTGAATTCTGAAATGTAACCTGTAAGCACTGAGCCGATGCCGATACCAAGATCGAGGGCTGTAAATAGAGAGGAATTTGCAGCACCACGGCGTGAGGGATCAACCAGATTGTTGACCATGGCCTGAAATACCGGGAAAATAATTCCGAATCCAATACCAATCAGAGCGGCGGCTGCCAGAAAACCTGTTAAAGTGGGCAACAAAGCAAGCAGGATGACACCTGAAAACACCAGCAGTGTACCCAGAGGTGCGAGAATGCGGGGGCCCCGTTTATCAAAAATATTTCCTGCAAAAATACGCGATGCAGCAAGGCCAAAGGCATAGATTGTGAAAAACATCCCGGGTTTTTCAACGCCGGTTTCGAGTGCATAAATGGTTATAAATGATATAATTCCTCCGTAAGAAGTCATGATGAGCAGCATGATAAGGCTTACCGGCAGCGCCTTAATTTCAATCAGACGTGAAAAACTTAACGGATGAGGCTTGCTTCGGGCAAATACCGGATAGCGGATTATTGCCATCAGTATAAAGGCCAAAACACCCAGTGCCAAACCTGAATAAAACAGGCGTGGATAGTTTGAGTGATCCATCAGCATGAGTCCGAGCAGTGGTCCGAATGCCATGGCAAGCGGCATGGCCAGCCCGTAGTAACCCAAACCGGCTCCGCGGCGTGATGAAGGAATGATGTCGATGACCAGTGTTGAATTGGTTGTGGTTGAAATTCCCCAGGCCAGGCCGTGTATAAACCTGAGAACCATAAATGCTGCAAATACTGTAATATAAACGTGTAGCCCGAAAAGCACGGCAAAAGCGAGGACCGAACTCAGCAGGAAGACCTTCCGGCCCCATGTATCGATGGCGTAGCCCGCAAATGGTCGGACCAGTAAAGCTGCAAGTGTAAATGAGGCAATGATCCATCCAATCATGCTTTTCTGGGCATGCAGAGCTTCCGTCATGAATACCGGCAGGGTGGGTATCAACAGATAAAAGGCCAGGGACATAAAGAAACTGCCGATGGTTAATAAAATGTAATCAGATGTCCACAGCCGGTCTTTTTGTATGGTCATAAAAATTCAGGGTAAAGGAATAATTGTTAAAAAATGATAAATGAAGCTTTCGGTTGGCTTTCAGGAAGTTTCAACGGTCTTACTGGAAACAGCCGACTGCAGATGCAACACAAACAGCACAATATTAAAGAAAGTATAAAACATCACACCGGCCTGTCGTTCAAGCATTGATTCAAACAATAAATTCAGCCCGATGTTGGTAAGAAACAAAAAATAAAGCAGGTTGTGTTGCCTGATGGCATACAGACCCGGAATAAGCAGACCAAGCATCAACATCACAAAGCCGATCAGTCCAATGGCCACAAACGTCTGAATGTATTGATTGTGTGCGTTTTTATTCCCATTGGCAGTGGTTGTCATTCCTTTGAGTTTATATGCCCTGATGAGTTCGTCTTTCACATCTCCGGTGCCAACTCCCAGCAGGAGGTTATCTTTAATAATATCAATTGAGGCTTCCCAGATAAGTATACGCTGGGCTGTACCGTCTTCGGTATCCACATCAAGCCGGGGTGCAGATAAAACAACACCCGTGTGTTCCAGACGCCCGAAAGCCACCGGAAAACTTCTGTAACAAGTATAAAATAAGGCGATAAAAGCTGTGATGAACACGATTCCCCTCACAGTTTTTTTCTGCTCTGTAAGAATAAACACACCGGTAATGATTAACGTCAGCATCAGCGCAAGGATGCCAGCTCTGGAACTCAGCATGATAATAAAAACAAACAGACTCATGCCTGAAAGGATGAGAAAAGACTGGTAAGAGATACTTTTTCGGCTATAACTGCCAGTGAGTCTGTGTAATATTACGGAGATTGCGAAAACACTGTACATGGCCAGATAGGAAGGATGATGAAACCAGGCAAGGTTTGAATAATACAGTTGGTTGACAGCTCCGGTAGCCTGATAATTAAAACCTGCATTTATGAAACACAACAACATGGCAACAAAAACAGCCATCGTAAAAATTACAGGAGTTGTATAAATGGTATGGTTGTTAAAAGTACTTTTAGGGAAAGACGATACAATGACCGGAAACATGAGCAGCGGAAGTTTGAGCAACACATCCGTAAGCCCGTATGAAAAGTTTGAGGTATAGGCAAGTCCTGCAACGTACAGCAGATACAATAAAATAAACACCGAAGTAAATGGAAACCTGTTACGGACATTCTGATATTTCTGCCTGAAGTTGGCTTCGGCAATCCAATTGGCCATAAGCAACACAAGGATTGTAGGAACGGCTTTATCCCAAAGCACAATGCTAATTGACAGGGCATAAAACAATACCCTGTAAATTCTTTCAAAATAGTATCCGGCTTCCTTTTTTCTCATGGTTAAACATGCCAAAGATACTATAAGAATGGCAAATTAGCGCGTAAGACTTGTTCTTTTTGCTTCAGGTTTCCGATTCAGAATGATAAACCTGAGAATGCCTTCAAGGTAACCTATGCCGTAAGACAGGTGTAAAATGATGAATGTGAGTATAATAACAGGATAGTTGACAGGGTTGGTCTTTAATCTGACGGAGGAATACAGGGCAAGCAGGAAATATGCTGCAAGCAGTAATTGCCAGATTACAGCCAGAGCAGGCAATACTGTAAAGACAGCAATTCCTGACAGCAAAAACAAAACAAACAATAAAGGAACAACCTGCCGCCATGAGGTAATGATTCCATGTTTTTTATTTACGAAAACCTTCCAGTAACCATACTGAAAATACTGACTGTAAAGTTTTTTGAATGAAGACCTTACAAAATAGTCAGATTGGAGTGATGATGAGAAGTAAATTTTATAACCTTTTTTTTGTATCCGGTAGTTCAGCTCATCATCCTGATTTCTTACCAGTTCTTCATCAAACAAACCACTTTGCTCAAACACTTCTTTGCGATAAGCACCAAAAGCCACGGTATCCACAAAACCATCCCTTCCACCGGTACGGAAGCGGGCATTGCCTACTCCGAATGATGATGACATAGCCAGACCTATAATTTCTGACAATTTATTTTCATGCTTATTACGTACCAATCCGCCAACACAACCAGCCTCAGGATATTTTGCCAGAAGTGCGGCGCATTTTTCAAGATATCCCGGATGTAAAACCGAATGTGCGCCGAGGATCAGAATAATATCACCCACAGCATTCTGAATTCCTGCGTTTAATCCGGCAGGTGTGTAACGGGCAGGGTTGAGGATTAGTTTTACGTTTGGACTTGCAGTTACAATTTGATTTACAATGGATTGTGTATTATCAGTGCTCAATCCGTCGCAGACCAGGATTTCGAGTAAATGAAGCGGGTAGCCATTGTTCAGCACAGAGTGGATGCAGTTGCCAATAAAGTTTTCTTCGTTACGGCAGGGAATGACAATGCTGAATTTCAAAAGCTGATTTAGCGACATGGTTTGATAGTAAAGAGTTAATTAGCAGCTAAGTAGTTTGTAAAGATCGATGAGTTTTTGTTTTTCGGTTTCCCAGTTGTACTTTTCAAGAAATGCTTTACGTCCATTGGCACCCATTTCACGGGCTCTGTCAGGATTGGACAGGATAAATGAGATGGCACCGGCAATTTCATCCGGGTTTAACGGATTGACACATAACCCGCAATTGTTTCCTTCAACAATTGTTTTCCACAGTGGGAAATCAGAAGCAATAACGGGCAGGCCGGCGGCCATATATTCAAATATTTTGGTGACCGGGTTTAAAATAAAATTTTCAGAATTATGAATCGTAGCCAGTCCTACAGATGATTCGGCCAAAATGCCGATGATTTTGGTTCTGTCAGAAAATCCAAAGTATTCAACATTGTTCCAGCCAGCGGTTTTCGCCATTTCCTTTTCTAATTCAGGAGGTGAAAAGGGCCCGGCCAGAAACAGCCGGGTATTGGATATGTAAGCCGCAGAAATAGCTTCCTTAATTCCTCTTAATAAGGATATTGAACCGATATAGCAGATATTTTTTTTTGAATAATCATGTGGTACTGAATCAGCAAATTCATTCAGAATAGGGTAATTGTTGAGTGTGACGATTATTTTTGATAAACGATTCATTTTAATGCTGTTTGATTCAACAGCGGTAATAATGGCATCAGCTTTAGGCAGCAGAAGGTTTTCGGTTATCCGCGCAGCAAACGAAATCAATTTTCTTAAAAACAACGGGATATAATGTTTACCCAGTATTTGTCCCGGGAAATCCTCATGCGCATCGAAAATTACTTTTTTGTTGCACTTTTTGAGTCTTGGAATAATTCTCATCAACTCAGGATCATGCAAATGGTAGATATCAGCATTTTCCTTTAAAGCTGCATCACACACAATGTTAGCTGTATGAAACATTCTGCCTGTTCTGGTTTGATTATCAACTGCACGTTGAATAATTTTCACTCCTTTTTCAACGAATGTGTGATTGGTTTTTCCGGTACAAACAAGCGTTACATCGTAACCGGCATCGGCTAAAGAAACACATTCTTTATGAAATATCCGGATATCCAAAACCGGGTGAACCGAAGTTATATGACAAATTTTCATTTCAGTAGAATTCGATTATATAAGTCTGTAAACTTATTCCGGTTGGCCGTTTGCGTACCATGTTGTTCGATAATATCTTCATTTATCTGCCTTACTTCATGTTCATCAAGCGCAAAAATGCTGCTCAGGAAATCACTGTCAAAGTCACTTACGATGATTCCGTTGATATTGTTCTTGATCCATTCGGCATTGGCCGGAAGATTTGAAACCACGGGGATGCATCCGGCAGCCATTGCCTCGAGCAGGCTGATTGAAGTTGCATCAGATTCAGGGATGGAAACAAACACGCGTGATTTGAAATAAAGTACACTGTTTTGTTCCTTGTTCACCCATCCTGCAAATTCAACTTTGTCAGATATACCGAGTTTATCGGCTAAATTATGCAATGCCGGTGTTTGTTCGCCATCACCGGCAACTACAAGCTTCCATGTTTGCCGGTTTTGGGTTTTGATAAACCGTGAAAAGGCCAATAGAATCAAATCGATCCTGTACAATGGCTTATGAGCTCTGTTCGAATAAATTATATCTTCTTTAGGAACGTCTGAAGGATCGATGTTTATTCCAAAATTTGCAATGGTGATGTCGAGTTTTTTATTTGCAATCCTGTTCATTTCATCAGCCATAAATTGGGAATCAGATGTAAAATACCGGGCCTGTTTCAGAATTGATTTTGTTAGCCGGTAATAAAGCTTTCCTTGTTTCGGAGTGTGCAGAATATCGCTCCCCCATGCAGTTACAATTACCGGAATGGTGGTGTTTCTTGCTGCTTTTAATGTCATCCAGGCATGGGTTCCTGCTTGCTGTATATGTATAATATCAGGTTGAAAGTCTTTAATAATTTTTTTAATCCTATAAATGGAATTGATTATGGCAAAGGGATTTGAAAAAGAAAAATTAATATGTTTAAAAGGTGTATTGTATTTTTCACCGCCGGTATCAGTCACCACAAACACTTCTGCAAAATAATCCCTGACCAGATTGAGATAGTTCAGGGTATGAATGGCATCAGTACCTATCAATAGTAATTTACTCATTTATTTAAAGTTACATTATTCTGAAGGGAATAAATCAGATTTTCCAAGCGGGCTACCTGGTTTTTGCGTTGATGTTGTTCAATTACAATATCATTAAAATTCAGGGTTTTGCCTGATTTCCATAAATTGTAGGCATCCAGAAATGCTGTTCTGATTTCATGTTCATTGTCAAAATCGGCTATAAAGCCGGCATTACATTCATTGATTAACTTTGCAGCCACATCATCAGGGTCAGTCAGTGCAATGATTGGTTTACGGCAACCGAGATATTCAAAGAGTTTTCCGGAATAAACACCAGTCCAGCTAATTTTTGGTAATATAAATAACAATGCATCAGAATTTTGCATGTTAATTAAAGCCTCGTCATGAGGAATTCTGCCTGTTTTACTGATGATTCCATGCATAGAAGCAGGAATTGGAAAGGAATCGCCCACGCCAATTAAATTTATCCTGAAATCTTTCAGCTTTAATTTAAAATGCAATTCGTTTACAGCTTTGTAAAAGTGGGTAAGATTTATTGCCGCATAAATAGTTCCAAAATAGCATATTGTGAAAATCTTATTGTGTTTTGGATTTTTTTCAGGCATGTAGTCAAAATCAAATCCATTTCTTACCTCTTCGTATCTTGTGTTTAATTTGGCTGAGAGTTGCTGAAACCGCTTAATGAAAGGAAGTGAGACTGTTGTTACAGCATCCACATTTTCAAGTATTTGGGTCTCATATTTTTTGATGGAGAGCTGCCATTTTTTTTTGTTATAGGGATTCAGGCTCATTTCGTCCCTAAAATCAGCAATCCAGAGAAAGGGTAGGTTTTCGTTTTTGAGTTCCAATGGAATCAAATGCGCTTCGAGCGGTGCATAACTGCTGATAATTATGCAATTATGATTTTCCAGCACCAGATTACGTGCTTTTATGAGGGCCTGTTGTTGCCAGTTACGGTGTTCCTTTAATATATAATTTGCCAGAATTTTATTAAACAGTGATTTGGATTTTCGGATAAAAACAGAAGTCTTCTTTTTAAACGTAAATTTTCGGATAAAGGGTTTGTTTTTATACCGGTATATCTGAACATTCCCGAAATCGTGGGTTGAAGGGCTGCCATCGTCTAAAGTGATGATATGGATGTTGAATTTATCCGTTGGTAAATATTTTGCAAAGGCTTCAATCCGGTTGCTGGCTACTGAATTGATAGGATGAAAATAGGTGGAAATAATTATCAGACAAGGTTTATTGACACTGTTCATCGGCTGAAATATTTATTCTTTCTGACGAATTAATTTAGCGGGAACTCCGGCCAGTACTGAATTATCAGGGAATGAGCGGGTAACCACTGCTCCGGCTCCAACAATAACATTATTTCCGAGGGTTACCTGCGGCAAAATAACAGCATTGGCACCAATCCAGCAGTTTTTGCCTATTGAAACTCCTTGTACTTCAATCCACTTCGAATAATTACCGGCATCATGATTGGCTGAAATAATTTTAACTCCGGGAGCAAAAATAGTTCCGTCGCCAATGCTTATGCCGTTTTCACCCTGAATATAGCAACCTCCGCTCGAGGCAAATGAAATATTTACATCTTTTCCGGCCTGAATATGGCCTGAAACATAAGAAGTGAAATGTACCATAAATTTCTGCCCGGCATTCACCCTGAAAATCCGCTGAACAATAAGGTTAAGCAGAAAAACTCCGGGATGAACCGGTCTGGAAATTTTTTCAAGTAAAAGCCAGGGCCACAACCAGGGTTTGTATAAATCCCCGTTTCGCAACCTGTTTATAATCATTGAAGAAATTTTTGCCATGACTTGGGGAGATTGGTTAGAAGCCATTCGGTCTGTAGCAGTTTATACTTGCGTAGCAGTACAAATACAATGGGGAAGAAAATAGCTGCGGAGCACACCAGCGAAAGTATATTGTTAAGCTTAACAAACATAAAAGGCGTAATTAGCAGTGAAGTGACAATTGTAACCAGGAAAACTTTTCCTATTTGGTTCAAAGGTAGTAAATTATACCATTTGCAATTGAATTTTCGCGACAGAATTACCATGTTAAAAGCCACATCCCACAAATAAAGCACAAATAAAAAACTTATAATAGCCCCAATATAACCAATCAGATAAACCAGAATTATTGCGGTAATAGAATTGAATATAAGGCTTAACGCACTTCTTATCAGTATGATACGTGTTAAGCCGAAAGCCATCAACGCTGAGCCATAGTAAATGATACGGGCAGGCAGGATCAACAGGTATATCCTGAAAACAGAAACACTGTCGGTGTATTTTGTTGAGAACAGCACTTCAATAAAGGATTTGGCCTCTATCAGCAGAAAAAACATCACCGGTATAAGGATAACAGCCGAAGGCAATGCTGCTTTTCGGAAAAGCATCAGGGCTGTATCAGTTTTTCCGTCAGAGATATTTTGCCTCATTTCAACAAGTATTACAGTGGCAATTGATCCTGTAATCATTCCAATAACTGGGATTTCTATCGCACCATTTGCATACATTGCATATTCGGCCGGTGTGCAGATTGATGAAACAATAATCTGATGAAGCTGAACGGAAATGGTTCCCAAAACGGATGACAAACCCAGAGGTACGCTGTATCTGAGCATGCGTTTCATGTTCCCGGTATTAGGGCGCAGGTCATCTGCCGGCAACGCGTGGTACAATAAGAAGAGTATACCCATAAAGACAATTAATCCGGAGGCAATTTCGGCATAAATTAGTCCTGTGGCGTTGGCAAAGTAAAAGGCTGCCCCAATCACGAGGCTGAAAAGCAGGAATCTGGAAACTATATTAAAAACAAGGAGTTGCTTTATCCTGTTTTGCACAACCAAAACCGCACTTAAAGTTCCAAGCGGCAATGTGAAAACAGCATACCATGCAAATATTCTTAATGTATTTACAAGGTCAGGATTGTTAAAGCGATCAGCAATTAATTTATTTCCTCCAAGAAGCAGGAAAAGGGCAAAGATGAAGCCAATCAGTGTGAGTAACAACAGATTGTCGGCAACCAGCCCCCGCTTTCGGGTTTTTTCATCGCCCAGAAAAAAGTATACGGCATCAGGAAGCCCCAGCGTCAGCACAGGCACCAGAAAAGTATAGACCAGCAGAGTTTGCCTGTAGGTAGCATAATCATGTACCAATAATACCCGGCTCAGTATCATTCCGGAAGCAAGTCCTATCAATGAAGTAAGAACTTTACCAAATGACAGGGCAAATACTTTATTGGTTACTGAAGTTGCCATATGCCCGGTTAATGATATTCAAATTATTGCTATTCAGGATGTTATTTGTACTTTTTACAAAAAGTAGAGTATTTCAGTTATTTTTTTCCGGTGTTGGTTCCTGCCTCAAAAAATATCCCAACGGCCTTATAATTTTATCGAACACATAAA
>CAZKCK010000162.1:0-9337 GCA_964550695.1 uncultured Bacteroidales bacterium
GAAGGGCTTTGAAAGACATTGTAAATTGGTAATTGTAAATTGTAAATATTTGAAAACCATCATCTGTATGGCAAAATCTTTACAATTTGATATTTACAATTTGATATTTACAATATATTTGGGTTAAGAACGAATAGGAATTAAACAGTAGGTAGTTCCCAGCTTATCGCATTTCTCCGAATCCTTGAATCTTTTAATCCTTGAATCTTTTAATCCTTGAATCTTTTAATCCTTGAATCTTTAAATCCTTGAATCTTCGAATTTTTGAATCTTTGAATATTCTTCCATTCTTCCATGAGCACATTATCTCATTATCTCATAAGCACATAATCAAATCATCCCTGATGTTCGGGTCTCAGCAAATCGTTAACAGTCTTTACGGGATTGAAAGTGATGATGGGAACTTCAACAAAAACAGTAATCCATCCGGCCATGGCACCATTCCAAAGTCCCGGCAGTTCCTGAGCTTTCAGGTTGCGGCCGTCTTTTGATTTGATGGAAATAAAGCCCGTGGTGGGATCAATAAAATGATGAAGATCGAATTTATGGCCATGGTAATCGTTCATACTGCACACCAGATCAACCGGATTGAAGTGCGTGGATTGGCTCAGAATGTCCTTCTGCTGTGGATTGTTCATATCAATCTGCGATGATTCAACAATCTGCAGGCTTATTTCACCATTTGCATTCCTGACCAGGAAAGGACCGCCACCGGGCTCTCCTTCGTTTTTCACCATGCCGCACACCCGCACCGGACAATTTAGTTTTTGAAACCACCAGGCAAGTTTTTCGTCGTTACTGAGCGATTTATAGGGCCCGGGTGTGGCAATGGAAAGTTGATTTTCAGCAAATTCTTCAATCATTTCAGGATTCACGGTACCCTGTTCAATTTGTAAAAGCAGTTGATTTATCTGTTTTTTCAGGCTGATGAGCAAACCTCCGATCACTTTTTTATACCGGATGGTATCTGGTTTCAGATGATCCGGAACAACATTGTCGATGTTCTTGATAAAGATAATATCTGCATTCAGATCCTTCAGGTTTTCAATTAAGGCACCATGTCCGCCCGGCCTGAACAGGAAGGTTCCGTCAGCTTCACGGAAAGGATTGTTATCCATATCAACAGCTATGGTATCAGTTGAGAGTTTCTGTTCAGAAAAACTGATATCGAAATTTACACCAAAACGGCCTTCATACCTGTCTTTGGCTGTGTTTACCATGGCAACGAATTTTTCGCGGTGCTCAGGTGAAACCGTAAAATGAATCTTTACCTGTCCGGCTGCATCACGGCAATAGGTGGCACCTTCTACCAGGTGTTCTTCGATGGATAACCTCGGGCTCTCAGGATATTTGTGAAAATACAGCAGTCCTTTGGGCAGGCTGGCATAATCAAGCCCGTCTTCATCAAGCAGATAAGAAATAATCAGGTTATAATCTTTGTTTTCGAGGGCGGTCTGTATACTGTGTCCATGTGCCTGCATGGCGTCGTCGAGTTGTTTTGCAAAGGCAAAATCATTGATATGTTCAATAAAATAGGCTACCGAATTAAATCCCTTGTTTTTATTGAACTCAGTAAGGGCTTTTTCTGATTTGTCATATACCTGTCTGAATTCAAACAGATGTTTAAACATACGGCTGGCAGCGCCCGAAGCAGGAACAAACTTCAGCATGGAACAATGCAGGCTTTCCTGTTCAAAAACTGAAATCAGTTCGAGCATCTGATTGTTGTCAAAACAAATCAGGCCATTGCCAATGGTTGCGGGTGCAACCAAATCAATGTAAGGGAATCCTTTTCTAAAATTCTCTAACTGATTATCAATTTCATGCTGGCTGATGCCACGCTTTGCAAATTGCTCTGAATCCTTATGGGTTAGCATGATGATGGATTATTTTTGTGATGAAACGAAAGTATAAAAAAAACGCTCACGATACACATCATGAGCGTTGATAAACGTTAAAAAAAAATCAGAAATTCTGTTCTGTTGGCATAACAAGAATTTCGTTAACATTCACATGCATGGGTTGTGATGCAGCATAAACCACGGCTGCTGCAATATCTGAGGCCTGTAAAGGCACAATCTGAGCCCTTTTGCCACGGTTTTCAAGAAATTCGGTATCGGTAATGGACTGCGAAAGTTCTGTGGCTGTAACCCCGGGCTCAATCACTGTTACGCGTATATGTTCCTGATGCGACAGTTCGAGCCTGATGCCTTCCGAAAAAGCATTCACAGCAAATTTGGTAGCACAGTACACAGCACCGCCCGGGAATACCCGACGTCCGGCTGTTGACGAAATATTGATGATGTGCCCGTTTCCCTGCTTTCGCATCTGGGGTAAAACAGCTGCCACACCGTACATCACACCTTTTATATTTACATCAATCATCCGTTCCCATTCTTCAACCTGAAGGTTTTTAACAAATGACAAAGGCATAATTCCGGCATTGTTCACCATGATGTCAATGCGTCCGTAGGCTTTTATCACATTGTCGGCCAGGCATTTTAACTGGCTGGCGCTGGTAACATCCACCTGATTGATCATCGCCTGACCGCCGGCTTCTTCAATGGCAACTTTTACAGCATGCAAACGTTTTATCCGGCGGGCAGCCAGCACTACAATAGCCCCTTCGGCCGCAAGTGCCATGGCTGTTGCTTCGCCAATACCACCTGAAGCCCCCGTTATTACAGCTACTTTTCCGTTTAGTTTCATAAATTGATTTTATCTGAAAACAAACGAAAGCTACTTTAGTTTAACAGTCATTTCATCATCAGCCAACTGTGCATCGAACACAGGGTTGGAAATCTGGTAGTTGAATCCATCCGGCAGAATTGAAGGGGTTTTGGCTTTTGAACCGGTGGCAGAATTATCCTCTGAGTTTATTCCATGAACTACGATGCGCAGATTCCTGAATTTAGAGGATTTGTTACCGGTTTTTTTGGAAAGGGTCAATTCCTGATTCTGTGGATTGTAGGTGATGAATCGTTCGTAATAAGCATCTTTCTGATAATCGTAAGTGGTGCCGTCGTCTTCATAATACCTGAACTCAGCTTTATCTTTTCCGTTATAAACATGAATTTCAAGAGTTTCACCCGGATTTTCGGTGGTATTCTGAATCACATTCTGTACCGGAACAATGCTGCTTCCTTTTACAAAAACCGGAAGTCTGTTCAGGGGTGATTCAATCATAATTTCCTGATTGCCAGCATATTTTTTATCATTGTAAAGGTAATACCAATTGCCTTCGGGAAGATAAACCTTTGTTATCATCTCAGTACTTTTGCATGGAGCCACCAAAAACGCCGGTCCAAACAAATACTGATTCTGGTATGCAAAATAAAACACGCGCTCATCTTTGGCATAATCGATGGCCAGACTGCGCTGAACCGGAATCCCATTCAGGTTTGATTCTCTGAAAAGGCTGTAAATATACGGGAGTATCCTGTAATGCAGGTTGATATAGTTTCGTGAGATATCTTCCACATCTTCGCCATAGGCCCAGGGTTCAGAATCTTTGGTATTAAAGGATGAATGTGTGCGGTAAAATGGGCTGAAAGCTCCAAGGCTGATCCAGCGTGCAAACAGGGCAGGGGTGGCGTCTCCGCCAAAACCACCGATATCATAACCGGTAAATGCAATACCGGATAATCCAAGACTGTTCACCAGACGCACGCCCAGCAGCATGTGATCGTCATGTGCCTGATTGTCGCCGGTCCAGATGGAAGTATAACGCTGCAATCCGGCATAACCCGAACGGGTAATGATGAGCGGACGTTTGCCGTTGAGGGCTTTTTTGGCGCCTTCATAAGTGCTGCGTGCCATCAGCATGCCATACACGTTTTTGGCCTCACGGTAGGTTGTTTTGTGGCCTTCCCAATCAAACTGCACCATCGAAGGCGTGGCTTGTCCCCAGGTAGCTATTTCATTCATGTCGTTCCAGAAACCATCCACACCAATGTCAGTCTGGGTTTTAAACAAATCACCCCACCACTGCCGGGCTGCGGGTTTGGTATAATCCGTAAAATGACACCATCCCGGCCATACCTGACCCGTATATGGAGTACCATCAGGATATTTAATAAACATGTCGTTTTTCAGTCCATCTTCATAAGCCTGGTAACCCTTGTCGATTTTAACACCGGGGTCAACAATTACAGCCGTATGGAAACCCATCGATTTCAAGGTTTTATTCATTTCAACAGGATTGCTGAAACGTTTCGGATCCCAGGTAAATACTTTATAAGCATCCATGTGATGGATATCAAGATACAGCACATCGGCAGGGATTTGTTTATCGCGGAAGGTTTTGGCAAGTGTTAATACTTCCTTGTCAGGATAATAACTCCAGCGGCATTGCTGATAACCCAGAGCCCAGAGTGGCGGCATTTCCATACGGCCGGTAAGCCGGGTGTAGTTTTTTATGATTTCAGAAGTATTTTTTCCATTGATAAAATAGTAATCCATTTCGCCATCGTCGGCAGCAAAAGATGAGAAACGTTCCTGAGAGGCACCAAAGTTGAAATAGGATTTAAACGTATTGTCAAACAAAATACCATATACCAGACCACTGTGCATCCCCATATAAAATGGTATGGTTGAATAGATTGGATCGGTATAATCTTCATAATGCGGATTATCGGTATTCCAGTTTACATACGAACTGCCACGGCGGTCGAGGTTACCTCCTTTTTCACCAAGGCCCAGAAATTTTTCACCGGGCTGCAAGGTTTTGTAGGTTGTAACTTCCGTTCCGTTCCAACTGGTTCCAAAAGCCGGATCATCCTGACTGATGATTTTGCCATCCAATGATTTAAAACAAAAGCGCACTGGCTTTTTGTTGATTTCAAGAATGGTTGAAGCAGTTTTTATGATCAGTTTTTCCTTTGAATCGGTATAGTCAATTGTTATTGCCACTGGCTGTAAAACAACAGCATACGAAAAATCTGGTTGAAATTGTTTAGCAATTTTTACCCGGATGATGTCATCCGTTAAAACTGTTACTGATGCCTTCCCATTGTCGGTTTCCAGTACTATTTTCTGGCCGTCGCGGGAAAGTTTTTTAAGGTTTCCCAGACTATTGTTTTGCTGTGACCATGTGGGGATGGTCATCAGAATAAGCATTGTTAAGCTCATTAACTTCAGGTATTTCATGATAGGTTGGATTTATTCGGTAATTATACATTTTTTATTATCAACGTTATGACGAGGCCAATAACCACAACAAACATTACAATGAGAAGGGTTTTTCTCCGTTGCTTTTTAAATTCCTCCGCACGTGCCACATCAAGGTAAAACTTGTTATCAGCAACTGCCACGATAACACCTTTCCTGACAAGGCCATCAAATATAAATTTATGCCTTAACTTAAGTTGTTCCCGGGTAGTGGCTTTCTTGGGACTGGTGACCCCGGCTGAATAGAAAGTCCTGATAATTTTATTCTGAATACCGATAATAACCGCCGCTGTACTCATAATGAAAATTTTAGTTGAATGATTAATTATAATTATACTTCTATTTCTCTATAAACTAATGATGCAGATTTATCAGACTGATTGAAGGATTAAAAATGCGTAGCTGTAATAATCACGGAAACGACGGTACATGTCGATTTCGGTTTCACTTTCGGCTGCTACCTGCAGGGCTGCCGGATGATCAGCATATTTAACTTTAAAAGCTTTGATGCTGTCATCAAGTTGTTTGTAATAATTAACTGACCAATCCTTTACAGGAAGCGTAAAATGACTCAGCACTTCGTATCCGGTATTTTCAGCCGTGTCGAGCAGGTCTTTAAGATACTTCATTTCAGGATATTCCGAATTCCAGTAATTTCTGATTTCATCCGGAACCTTTGTTTTAACCCAGCAAATTTCAGTTATCACTACAAATCCTTTCTTCTTTAGAAATTTCTTCCAGTTTTTTAAGCCTTTCTCAAATCCCATCTGATAAATTGCACCTTCACTCCAGATGATATCAAAGGCACCTTCCATGAAATCAAGATTATTCATATCAAAGGTTACCGCACTGATTTTCTTTTGTAAACCTTTCTTTTTTACAATATCATCAAGTTTATCGATGTATGGTTTATGAAGATCAACTGCCGTAATTCTTCCATTTACAACTTCAGCAAGGTCAAGGGTTTGCCTGCCTGATCCGCAACCAATATCAAGCACTTCCAGTTTTTCATTTTTAACCGGAACCATCCCGAATGCTGCCTGTGTACTTTCTTTTGAACCCGGTGCCTGTTGTGTGAGGGGCGCATACAGTTCAAAAAACAAATCCAATATTTCTTCCTGATTTTCCATTAGTTAAGATAGTTTTCAAGTTCAGATTTCCATTTTACGAAACCATCAGCTATCTCTGAATAATCATGAAAGATCCGCTGGGCTTCAAAATCCTGTGAATTAATATAGGCAATTTTGCCTTGTACTTTAATAGTATTGATAATGTCTTCAATTTTTTGCAGCATGAGCCTGAGTTTTGCAATATCCTTTTCGATATGCCAAACATAGGTCGCCTCTTCGGTATCAAGCGTTTCCCAGACAATATGGAATTTTCTTTCACCCGAAATCAGAAAAATGAAGGAAACGGGTTTGTGAATAAACCTGAGCTTCAGAATCGTATAGGCATGCAGTGATGAAAGATACCTTAAATGTTTGTAATGCCGTGTTTTTGAAATCAGCAACAGGTCTTCAAACAATTCACGTTCGTTCTGATAAAAGGTGCCGGATTTTATTCTCTGATCGGTAAATGCATCAAAGAATTCATCCATGGTAAACAGGCTTTTATCGCCATCAAAACCGGGTTTTTTGCGTAAAAATGATTTTACAAATTCAAATTTTACATTTTCTATTACCTGCTTATTGATCCTGCTGATTTCGGGTGAAAGTGCCTCTACAGATACTACCTGGTTATCAAATATTTGAAGTGTAATTTGAACATAAATTGTTTTTGAACCCCAGATATTGGCGAAATAATTTTTTACGGCATCAAATTCTTCCCTGATTTCGTAATTGATGATATCTACAGCAATGCTTTGGCCAATCACAGAAAAATACCTGTCAAAAGAAACCTTGCCATGTGCAAACCTTAATTTTTTAACCGGAACTGTAAATACTTCATTGATGGTTGCTTGGTGAGGAATTTCAGGTGCAGATGAGTCTGGTAAAATATTCTCATCACCCTCTTGTACATGGTTAAACTGCGGATTACGAGGAAGTTCAGAACCGGTAATCCTACCCATTGTATGGAGCATTTTTGAAGTATTGATGCTCCTGAACGATACTTTATCGACCAGAGCCAGACTGGCAGCGAGTGATTTCTGCACTTGTCCGAATTCAGAAATTCCGGAGTAATATGCAATAATTTCAGCAAAAACCTTATGGTTATCAGCGTTAAAGTTAAGAATCCTGACTTGCCAGTAAGCATGATCAGAAAATGACACTACAGTATCGGGAAGGCCCGTATCAGCCAATGCAATAGATTTATTCTCAGTTAAATATGCTTTATCCTGATAAAATTTTATAATAAATTCCCTTCCGGTTATGTCTTCCACGATAGTTGCTTCTGCAATTAAAGCTAGTTGATGAATAAAAATTCAAAAATACAAAATTACCCGCGAAAGCTGAAACAAAAAAATCCCCTGAAACAATTGCATCAGGGGATTATAAAAGTTTGAATTAAAATAGGTTATGCTACTTTTAACTTTGCAAGGCCTGAAACCATGAATTTGTTTTCAGCAAAAGTTCTGTCAATACGGACCGATGTTTTATTTTTCATCGATGGGATTTCGAACATCAGATCGGTAAGGATGCTTTCCATAATTGATCGCAATCCTCTGGCACCCAGTTTAAATTCAATTGCCTTATCAACAATAAAATCATAAACATCTTCATCAAACTCAAGTGTTACCTTGTCCATCTCAAACAATTTGATGTACTGACGGGTCAGGGCATTTTTGGGTTCGGTAAGTATCCGTTTTAACACATCCCTGCTGAGCGGATCAAGGTGGCAGGTTACCGGGAATCGTCCTACCAATTCAGGAATGAGGCCATATGCACGTAAATCAGGAGGTGAAACATACTGCAGCATGTTTGCTTTGTCAATTTCATGTCCTTCGTGGTTATGCCTGTACCCGATTGTGTTGGTACGCAGCCTGTTGGCAATTTTCTTTTCGATTCCATCAAAAGCACCGCCGGCAATAAACAAAATGTTCTGGGTATTCACCTGAATCATTTTCTGTTCAGGATGTTTGCGGCCACCCTGTGGTGGAACATTTACGTTACTGCCTTCCAGCAGTTTCAGCAAAGCCTGCTGAACGCCTTCACCTGATACATCACGCGTTATGGATGGATTATCGCTCTTACGGGCAATCTTATCAATTTCATCAATAAAAACGATTCCCCGTTCAGCAGAAGGTACATCATAATCAGCGGCCTGTAGCAATCGTGAAAGAATGCTTTCAACATCTTCGCCAACATAACCTGCTTCGGTTAAAACAGTGGCATCGGCTATGCAAAACGGAACGTGCAGTAAGCGGGCAATGGTTCGGGCAAGCAATGTTTTTCCGGTGCCGGTTTCACCAACAAAAATGATATTTGATTTCTCAATTTCAACTTCATCGGCTTTTTGTTTGTTCAGCGGCTGGTCAACACGTTTGTAGTGATTGTATACAGCCACTGCCAGCACTTTTTTGGCATCATCCTGCCCAATTACATATTGATCAAGGTGCGCTTTAATTTCAGCCGGAGGCATCAGTTTCAATTTTGAAACACTTGTAGAATTCCGGCTTGAAGGAAATTCATTTTGAACGATTTCGGAAGCATCGCGTACACAGTTATCACAAATATGGGCATTCATCCCCATAATCAGGATATTGGTTTCGCTTTTCAGCCTCCCGCAGAATGAACATCTTTCGCTGGTCTTTGCCATTTGATTTACTGAATTGAATAATTATTTAACCTTTGCCGGACGGATCAGAATTTCGTCAATCATCCCGTAATCGCGTGATTCTTCAGCAGTCATCCAATAATCACGGTCTGAATCAGCCCAGATTTTCTCATAGGTCTGTCCGCTGTGGTGGGCAATAATTTCGTATAATTCCTTTTTGAGTTTCTGGATTTCGCGTGCAGTAATTTCAATATCAGAAGCCTGACCTTCAGCACCGCCCATAGGTTGGTGGATAAGCACCCTTGAATGTTTCAGGGCTGTACGTTTTCCTTTCTGACCTGCACAAAGCAGAACTGCGCCCATTGAGGCGGCCATACCGGTACAGATTGTAGCAACATCTGGATTGATGTACTGCATGGTATCATATATGCCCAATCCGGCATACACAGAGCCA
>CAZKCK010000163.1:0-9294 GCA_964550695.1 uncultured Bacteroidales bacterium
GGATTTACGTTTATAAGTTCATGTCAGTCAACACCCACACAGTTTGCTGATACATCAAACGGAAACGGAACCATCATCAATCAATGGCTCTGGAACTTTGGTGACCCGGGGTCCAACAACAGTTCAACACTGCAAAACCCTGAGCATACTTATGCTACTGCCGGCACCTACTTTGCAAGCCTGACCGTAACTACTGAGAAAGGCTGTTCAGATGAAGTGAGCCAGACTGTAACAGTTTTTCAGCCGCCACAACCTGACTTTTCAGTTAATTCAGTGTGCGTCGGAGATACTACCGATTTCACTGATGAGTCTGTTTCAGCCAATTCAACAATATTAAACTGGCTTTGGAACTTTGGTGACGGAACAACCTCAGTACAACAAAATCCACATCATCTTTACAATGCCGGCGGACAATACACAGCCACACTTACCGTCACAGATTTAAACGGATGTACAGCTTCTTATTCCGGACTTGTAATTGTAAATCAACTTCCTACGGCAATGTTTCAGTTTAATGAATCATGTGCCGGCCAGGTGGCTTATTTTACTGATTATTCAAATGGATCGGGCTCCCCGATCACAATGTGGGAATGGAATTTCGGTGATCTGGCTTCCGGACCTGCTAATCTATCAAACCTTCAGAATCCGGATCATATTTTTGCATCTACCGGAACTTACTATGTAACCTTAAAAATAACCAATGCCAACGGTTGCGTTAACCAGGTTACACAAGCTATTACAGTAATTGATGCACCTTTCGCAGATTTTGAAACCAATACTGCATGTATTGGTCAGCCAACCTATTTCAACAATCTCTCCTATTCCACCGGTTCAGTAATAACCTCATGGTATTGGGATTTTGGTGATGGCCAAAGTTCAATATTGCAGTTCCCGTCACATAATTATATGGCTGCAGGTGTTTTTCAGGCTTCACTTACTGTTACCAACTCAAACAGCTGCATATCAACTGTTACAAAATCAGTTACAGTTTACCTGCCTCCAACTGCAGATTTTACGATTTCAGAACCCAACTGTCAGGGTGATACCACCTACTTTATCAATTTAAGCTCATTCTCAGGTGGAAATGGTGCGGCAACTTATGAATGGAATTTTGGCGACGGTACATCTTCAATACTTGTAAATCCTTCACATCTCTACGGAGCACCGGGCGAATATGCCGTAACACTCGTAATAAATACACCCAATGGTTGTACCAACAGCATTCAGCGGACAGTACATATTCATACGCCTCCATCTGCTGGCTTTATTTACAATAAAATTGATTGCCAGTCAGTTCAATTTAATGATGCATCTTACGACCCTGACACAACCATTTCGCTCTGGTACTGGAATTTTGGTGATGCCGGAAGCGGGCCATCAAACCTCTCCAGCCTTCAGAACCCTGTACATGTATTTAGTTCACCCGGAATATTTTCTGTTCAACTCATGGCAGTGAATGATTTCGGCTGCAGCAGCGTGTTCACTCAACAAATCGAAATTATTCTGCCACAGGCTGATTTTAGTGTTTCTGCAAACACAAACTGTACTTCGCTACCTGTTCAGTTCAATGACCAGTCAATCGCAAACGGTGCGCCTCTCTCTTCGTGGCTGTGGGATTTTGGTGACGGAACCACATCGCTGCAACAGAATCCGTTGCATACTTTTATAAATCCCGGAAATTATTTTGTAACACTCACTATAACAAATTCAATTGGATGTCAGGCCTCAGTCATCAAATCTGTAAACATTGGCACTGGCCCTACTGCCAATTTCACATACTCTCCAAATACTTGTCTGGGTTCAACCACACAATTCAACGATATTTCAGGAACTACATCAGGAGTTTTAATTACAGGCAGAAACTGGGACTTCGGGGATGGCACATTCAGTACGCTCCCCAATCCGGTTCATACCTATAGCAATGCAACAACCTACAATGTTAGCCTCACGGTAACGGATGCAAACGGTTGTGAATCGACGGTGGTTAAATCCGTTAAAATATTTGCTGCCCCGATAGCGCATTTCATTTTCAACACAAATAATTGCAGCAATGTATCTTTTACTGACCAGTCAAGCTGTTCTGATACACTGGTGACCAGTTGGCTATGGAATTTTGATGATATAAGCTCAGGATTCCAGAATGTTTCAAACCTTCAGAACCCGCAACATATTTATTATCAGGCCGGAACCTATAATGTTTCACTCATTGCATTTACAGCCACAGGATGTTCTGACACTACATACCAGACGTTACAGATCATTATTCCTACAGTTGAATTCATTGCAAGTATTTCATGCGATGGCAATCCAACCCAGTTTACTGACCAGTCCACCGGAAATGGCATTCCAATTGTAAACTGGAGCTGGCAGTTTGGCGACGGGGGAATATCCTCGTTGCAGAACCCTACCCATCAGTATACTTTTTCAGGAAACTACTCTGTTATTTCAACAGTTTCGAACAACAGTGGCTGCTCGGCTTCCAGGACCAAAATCATTTTTGTACTTCCAAAGCCCACAGCTTTGTTCACCTTTGATACACCCTGCAAAAGCGACAGCACACATTTTACGGATGCTTCCTACAGCAATGGAAATGTGCCGGTGATTTCATGGAACTGGGATTTTGGTGACGGGAATGTCTCCGCAATACAAAACCCGGTTCACCTTTTCGCAAATTCAGGCACATACAATGTAACACTGTTTATCACCGATCAGAATGGTTGTACTGCTGACACCACCATACAGGTGCAGGTTTTTGGCAAGCCAAATGCCGGCTTTACGTATAGTGTTGCTAATTGCGATACCATATTCTTTACCAGCACATCAGGCGGTGGCGGAAGTAACATAAGTACCTGGCTCTGGAATTTTGACGATGCCGGCAGCGGAGTTTACAATACATCCACCCAGACCAATCCATGGCATTATTTCACCCTTCCGGGAAATTATAATGTTCAGCTTATTGTAACAAACGAATTTGGCTGCAAAGATACCGTTGTAAACCCTGTATTGTACGACCCTTTCCCACAACCTGATTTTACATTTGATACCGCATGTTCGGGTGACACCACACATTTTATGGCAATCAATACTGCTCCCAATATCATTTCGTTTGCCTGGAATTTTGATGACGGAACAACGGGTACAGGTCCAAATCCTGTGCATGTATTTACTGAACCCGGCACCTATTATGTTACACTGATCATTACCAATACTGACCTGTGCACCAATTATATCCAAAAACCTGTAAAGGTACTTGCCACACCGGTTGCTGCTTTTACTGCTCAGGACACAACCTGCCTCGGAAATCCCGTTGCTTTTACAAATGCCTCCACCGGAAATACCGGAAATATCACTTCATATGCCTGGGATCTGGGTGACGGTACATCCTCTGTTCTTAAAAATCCGGTCCACACATACACGTTGCCGGGGAGTTACAATATAATTTTAACCGTCACAAATTCAAATGGCTGTTATGCTGTTGCCCAGCAAACCATTTTCATCAATCCCGGACCACTTGCTGACTTTGAAGCTGATACGGTATGCCTCGGAAGCCCTACCCTGTTTACTGATCTTACTGTTGCTCAGGGCAGCCCGTTAAATGATTGGACATGGAATTTTGGCGACGGAAATTCAATCACAGGAATTCAAAACCCGGTGCATGTATATGGTACTTCCGGATCTTTCACTGTGAACCTCACAGTTACTGATGCCAGTGGTTGTTCTGACACAGAATCAAAGAATGTAATCGTAAACAGCCTGCCAGTTGTAAACTTCACTACTTCTGTTGATACCATCTGCAATCATGATACAGTTCATTTTATTGACCTGACCACAGGTATTTCTGGTGGTGCAACCTATACATGGTATTTTGGAGAACCCACATCAGGCAGTGCCGATACCTCGCATCTGCAAAATCCGGTTCATGTGTACGATACTTCCGGAACTTATTATGTTACCCTGATTGTTTCCGATGGCAACAGTTGCATCAGCCAGATTATGAAGAGCATAGTGGTCAGACCGCTGCCAGTTACAAACTTTAATTTTAATGTGGCATGTGCAAATGATACGACCTTCTTTACCGACCTTTCCTACGTTCCGGGTGGAAGCCAGATCGTTGCGTGGGCATGGGATTTTGGTGACGGGGCAACTTCATCCGTTAAAAACCCCTTCCATATTTATTCAGGAATTGTAAATGATACAACTTACAGCGTTTCGTTAACAACCACCTCAACGTTTGGTTGCAGTAAAACCAAAATCAGGCAGGTTCAGGTGTTCGGGCCTCCGGTGGCAGGCTTTACCGCTGAAAATGTTTGCTTTGGAAGCGTTACTTATTTTGATGATATCTCAACTACACCTGCCGGAGGATTCATCGTAAGCTGGGAATGGAACTTTGGTGATACCACCTATTCAGGCCTGCAAAACCCCACGCATTATTATACCTATCCGGGTACCTTCAATGTATCACTCATTGTAACCAACAGCAATGGTTGTTCAGATACCATTGTAACGCCAGTTTCGGTGTTCGAACTACCGTTAGCCGATTTCATTACTGATACTGTATGTTTCGGCGACACCACGCATTTTACTGATCTTACTGTAGTGCCCGGCGGTCAGGCCAATACCTGGTACTGGACTTTTGGTGACCCGCTCTCAGGCTTAAACGACACTTCAACACTGCAAAACCCATGGCATGTATATACATCAGCCGGACTTTTTGAAGCCACCTTACTGGTTGGCGATACCAATGGCTGCAGCACCACCGTGTATATGCCCGTAAAGGTAGATTCACTGCCAATACCTGCATTTACCTTTACACCAGCTACCTGCCAGTTTACAGCCATTCATTTCAATGATGAATCCATTGCCACCGATGGCCCCATTGATTCATGGACCTGGATTTTTGGTGACGGCACCGACACTACCATTTTTGCCCCTGATAATCCTGATATTGACCATATTTACACTACACAGGGCACATTTACTGCTACATTGCTCGTAAACGACCTCAAAGGTTGTGTGGATTCGGTGAGCCATATGTTCATCATTTACCCGTTACCGGTTGCCGGCTTCAGTTACAGCGACAGTGCCTGCACGCCCGGACTCATCTTCTTTAACGATACATCGTATGGTGTAAATACAACCATCAATACCTGGCTCTGGAATTTTGACTATCCGGGCGGGTATACTTCAAACATCTCTGACCCTTATCATTTCTATACCCAGACTGATACGAGCTATGTGGTGATGCTTTCGGTTGAAGATTTACACGGGTGCCGCGACACCATTTTTGATACCATTTTTGTTAACAAAGGATTCTCTGTTGATTTTACCACCAGTTCAAATTGCCTGAACCAGCAAACCCTGTTCGAACCTTTTGTGGTGCAGGCAGCCAACGACAGCATTGTGGCAGCCACATGGTCGTTTGGCGATGGTGAGACCTCAAACCTGATCAATGCCAGCCATTTGTATCCCAATGCAGGACTGTTTTATGCCCAACTTCAGGCTACCAATCAGTTTGGTTGTGAAACCATGACCATAAAACCCGTACAGATACTTCAACTGCCGGAACCTGTATTTAATGCAGAACCAGCCGGTTGCTATGATCCAACTTACTTCAGCGATTCTTCAATTGCCAACAGCACTTCAATTGTAAGCTGGCACTGGAATTTCGGAGACGGCACCGATACGCTGGTACTGGCTCCTTCATCACCGGATGTACATCACCATTATGCTGAAACAGGTAACATTTATACGGCAACGCTTACCGTTACCAATTCAAATGGCTGTGTTGATTCATTAACCAAAGAAGTAGTGCGCTATTCATGCCTGACCGTTGCTTTTGTTCCGCTTACCACAGCCTGCGATGGCAAGGTTCTGATATTGCATGACCTGACCGCAACCGGTAGCTCTTCGGTACAGGTTACCGGCTGGCATTGGGATTTTGGTGATGGAAATTCAACTGACTACAGCACTTATCGTGATTCGGTAACACATCATTACTTACTGCCGGGGGATTATATCATTACATTGATTGTTACTTCGGTTTCGGGCATGGTAACCCAGACTGATACAGCTTATTACACAGTTACGGTATACAATTCGCCAGAGGCTGATTACATAACATCACCCGGATGCACAGGTGTTCCGGTTCAATTTACCGATCAATCAGTACTGGAAACAGGAAGTATTTCAACCTGGACCTGGGATTTTGGTGATGGCGATACCGCACTTATACAGCATCCTGTACACAGCTTTGCAGGAACAGCCAATTACACCATCAGTCTGACAGTGGTTTCTGACCAGGGATGTGCCGACACTATCACCAAAACACTCGAAACTTTCGCGTTGCCTCCTGTTCATTTGATAATTCCATCGGATATCGTTTGTGGTGATTCTGTTTTGATGCATCTGCGCGATACTTCCGGAGTACAGCAACAAAAATATGTTTGGAATTATGGCGATGGCAGTACTGAAACAGGGGTTGCTGATTCAATTTCACACACCTTCTATCCGGGTGATTATGAAATCATTCTGACCACCAAATCGGCTGAAGAATGCACGAATTCTGATACCATAAACCTGACGGTAAATGCCCTGCCCTATGCCAATTATTCTTTTGATCCTGATAGTGCAGGTGTGCTGAATTCCGAAATCAGATTTACCGATTTATCCGAAGGCAATGGTTCGGCAATAAAGGGCATCAGATGGCTGTTTGGCGACGGAACGGATACCCTGGCAACCAATCCCGCCCATATGTATGCTGATACCGGCCATTATGAAGTGTATCAGATTGTAAAAGACCTGAATGGATGCTTGGATACAGCCATGCATATTGTGCGTGTGTTCCCGGAATTGACATTTTTTATGCCCACTGCTTTTACGCCCAACTATGACAATATGAATAACAGATTTAAACCTGTTGGACGGTATTTCCAGGGCAAGACCTTTACTTTCCAGATTTTCAGCCGCTGGGGCGAATTGATTTATGAAAGTTCTGACTACACCGAAGGCTGGAACGGCACCTACAAAGGGCTTGAATCCCCTGTTGGATTATACATCTGGGTAATTTCGCTACGTGATATGTTTAATGATAAAGAAGTGTATAAAGGAACTGTTATGCTCGTAAGGTAATAATGGTAATTGATTGATAGCTTGTTTGTTTGTTGTTTTTTTGTGATGTTTTTGTTTGTTGTTTTTGTTTGTTGTTTTTTGTTTGTTGTTTTTTTGTTTGTTGTTTGTTGCTTGTTGTTTGTTGTTTGTTGTTTGTTGTTTTGTTTTCAGACCGGCGTGAGGGATATCAGATCCAGCGCCGGTTTTGAATTATATTGTTGCCAATGCTTCAAGCAAATTTTTGCATCCTCCGTTTTTTATATACGCTGAATGTTCGTCAATTGTATTAAAAATTTTATTGGATATTTTACTGCACAACATCTCCGAACCGGTTTGAATATCAAAGGCTTTTAAAACATTCTTTGCTTCCTGATTGTTAAACATTGCCGGTGTCTTGCCCTGATTCTTCCGGCCCCAGTCAAGCATTTTGTACCACAGCACAGCACCCAGGGCCCCACATGCATGGCCACTTAAACCAATCCCCCCGGCAAAACCTGCAACCATCACTGACTCTTCTTCTGTAGCTCCCATCTTTTTCAAAACCTCTGTTGCACAGCTCATACAGGGTTGATTCGGGATTGAGTTTTCAGCCAGGCCCTGGTTTGCTGCCTCAACAGCTTCGGGTGTCCACTTCACAATAAGATTAAAGCAGGGACTATATACAAATCCCTGTGCGATAATCTTCAACATGTAAATTGCAAAATCTAATTTATTCTCCCAATCCACTTTTACAAGATCTCTACAATTTAAAGTATGGGTTCTTTTCTGAAATGAATCAGCCATTCGTTTTGATGCATTGATTGCTGAGGCAATGGCCATGTTTTTGTCATCGTATCTGCGAAACGATTCTGTACCAATGGCTAATGCTGCGCCCCAAAGCATTCCGCACTGATGCCCTTTTTGAACAATACCTCCGGCCAACAAGTCAGAGGCTTTTTCTTCCTGAAGTTTTACATTGTCGAATTCATGATTCAGCAGATGAAACATCGCATGTGAACATGCTCCGCATTTCCAGAATTCTTTCCGGGGATTTAACTTCGCTTTAACAGGTTTATTCATACGGGATAGATTTAAAATACTAAGAATATAGTCTTAAGACCGGTCTGTTTATTCAAAAAGGCCACAGGATGGATTTTCCCCCTCATGTTCTCCGGTAACCAGCTATAAAAGTCACCCCTTATACTGTGCTACATGAGCCATCACAAAAGTACAAACTTTATACTTAATTCAATTGCTTACACTTTAAAAACCTGATTTGCCGGAAAAGACCTTCTGGATTTTCCTGTATTGAAATGCTTTGGCGTGCGTTTAAGTCCTATTTGTTACCAGTTGTTATTTCTTCAAAAGTATTCAATTCTTCTTACAACTAATTTGCAATCTTCAGTATCTTCAGGTTTAAACTCTATCCTTTTTGTCCAATTACCTATGCTGTCAAATTCCAGATATTTTATAATGGTGATTTCTTCCGTTTCATTGCTATTGGACTTCCTTGATATTTCAATCTCATTACCGAAATAATCTTGTTTGTATTTCAAATGCTGGAAAGTTTTGTTTTTAAAATCTCGAACAGTCATTGTAGATACCAGCCCATTGACATATTCAATTTGATAAACAGTGGTCAATTTGTTTGTTTCATAATCAAAGGTTTCCGTTTCAAGCGATGTTTTAGAATGTTTTCGAGTTTTAACGATCTCATTCAATTTACCTTTATGGTATATGTCTAACTTTTTAAACTTTCCTGAACTTGAATATATAAAATCGTGATTACTTGTTAAAATACTATCTCTTTGGAAGTATTCCCACTTCAGTATTTTCCCATTTTCATCAAAGAATAAGTTTCGAAAACGAATAGAACTAAAATTAGCTGAATCGAACTGATAGACACAGGTCGAATCACAGATTGAAGGAATTGTTTTTTCCGTAACAAATCTTACTGTTCCTTTTAAATTGTAGCTTGTCTTATAAGTTGATATTAGATAATCACCACTTTTACAGCCGCTTAATCCAAGGAATACTAAAAATAGTAAAGTATTCGGGTTCATGTTTTATAATAACTGGTAACCATTGTGTAAACGCAAACCTGCGTATAGTTCCGCAATTATGTGAAGAATGTTCCATGGTTACACAGCGAAGGTTTACATTCACAAATGTACAATATTCCGGAAACTCATACGCTTTTGATGCCAA
>CAZKCK010000164.1:0-9162 GCA_964550695.1 uncultured Bacteroidales bacterium
CGCGTAAAATTGTTTTTATTTGGTGGAAAAGGAGCAGCAATGCTCCTTTTTTTATATGGTTATTCAAACCTTCATTTCTTAAAAAAATTATTCAATTTTATCCTAAAAACATACTATTTTTGCAATATGATTGACTGGAGGCAACATATTATTTCAGATAAAAACATCCTGGTTGGGAAACCAGTTATTAAAGGTACCAGATTGTCAGTAGAGCATATTATTCATTTATTGGCTACGGGATGGAACGTCCAACAAATACTTGACAATTACCCAAATTTATCCGATAAAGATATTAGTGCTGTGTTTGCTTATATAAAAGATTGTTTGCACGACGGATTGCTTTATGAATTGACTAAAACAGCATAATGCATGCGACTTCTTGCTAATGAAAATATACCGCTGGCAAGTATTGCTTACCTTCAAAAAACAGGATACGACGTTTTAGCAATAGGGAACCATTATAAAGGTATCAGTGATGAAGAAGTTATCAGAATCGCCATTCTTGAAAACAGAACAATCATTACTTTTGACAGAGATTATAGTGAACTTATTTTCAAACTTGGACTAAGACCTGCAGCCGGGGTAATATATTTAAGGTTTGATGAATTTTCTCCAGAATTTCCTGGTGAATTCATTCACAGCATTTTTCAAAAACCAGAATTGGATTTTACCGGAAGATTGACTGTAGCAGATAAAAATGGGATCAGACAACGGTTATATTAATAAAAATTGATTAAACCTTTTAGCAGCATCAATAAATAATTACTAGTCTTTCATGGCTTAATTATAAGATTTTAAACACTTAAATTTCAATAACATATCCGTGTTTAACCGTTTACAAACGCTTACATCCGACTACAAATGTTTATTAACCGAATCAGCTGTGGGTGGCATTTTACCTTTGCTTCATCAATTTCATTCACAAATCTTTAAATCTAAAACGTCATGAACACTTTAAGAAACCGCGTACAACTGATTGGCCGTTTAGGCAATGATCCCGAAATCCGTAACCTTGAAAAAGGAAGCAAAATGGCTCGACTGTCATTGGCCACCAATGATTCATACATTGGAAAAGACGGCAAGAAAACCGAAGAAACCCAGTGGCACAACCTGGTGGTTTGGGGAAAACTCACCGATATCTGCGAGAAGTACCTCAAAAAAGGAATGGAAATAGCCATTGAAGGCAAACTTACTTACCGGACCTGGAAAGATAAGGACGAAGTGCAGCATTACAGCACTGAAATTGTAGTAAATGAACTACTCATGCTGAGTTCAGGTAAATAAACCATTTCTTCAGAAACTAAAAAAGGGAGCTCTCGGGCTCCCTTTTTTTGATCAATAATATATAATTTATTCAGCGGCAATGGCTTCAACCTCCGCCACCGTTTTGGGGATGGGTTTTCCCATGACCCTGTATGAGGAATCAGTGACCAACACATCGTCTTCAATACGAATACCGCCAAAATCACGGTATTCCTCAACGCGGTTGTAATCAATAAATTCAGGGAATTTACTTTCAGCTTTCCACTGATCAATGAGGGCCGGAATAAAATAGATACCGGGTTCAACCGTAAGTACCAATCCGGGTTTCAGTCTTTTGCCCATGCGCAGAAAAGCCAGTCCGAACTGATCGCTTCTCGAAACTTCATTGTCATAGCCCACATTATTCTCGCCCAATCCCTCAAGATCATGCACATCGAGTCCCATCTGATGGCCAAGTCCATGCGGGAAAAACAGCGCATGTGCACCATTTCTGACGGCTTCTTTCACATCTCCCTTCATCAAACCAAGGTTTTTCAAGCCGGTGGCAATCACCTCAGCCGAAAGCAGATGAATATCGCGGTACAACACACCGGGTTTAATGGCTTTAATGGCCTCAACATTGGCAGCCAGACAAACTTCATACACTTCTTTCTGCCGCTGACTGAATTTACCTCCAACAGGCGTTGACCGGGTAATATCACTGCAATACCTGAGATCTGATTCTGCACCGGCATCGCTGATCATCATTCTGCCCTCTTTCAAGACATTGCCATGATAATGGTTATGAAGTGTTTGCCCGTTTATGGTTAGAATAACCGGAAAAGAAACACCTGCTGCTTTTTCGAGGGCTATCCCTTCTATACGGCCTGCAATCTGTTTTTCGATGATACCGGGTTTGGCCATTCGCATGGCGGTGGTATGCATTTCATAAGCTACGTCAACCATCGCATCAATTTCCGCGATCTCACATGATTCCTTGATTTCGCGCATGGCTACAACCGCCCTGATTAATTCTGCAGAAACATAGGATTTAAGAAAACAGGTTTTTATGCCGAGCAATTCGCTGAGCCACGCAGTTGTTTCGCCACGGTAAGCAGGAAGGAAATGAATCTTCCGGCCGGAGGCCAATGCTTGTTTAATAAATCCTGCAAGATCAGAAAGTGGCTTGGTGTTCTCAACACCCACATGTGCAGCACGCTCATTCATTGATGGTTGTGGTCCCATCCAGATGATATCGTCCATATCCACATCATTGCCGAACACAAAGTCTTTTCCTGAATCGAGGTCAATAACACCGGCAAGATCAGGATGATCGAGCCCAAAATAGTACAAGAAAGTGCTGTCCTGCCTGAAATGATAAGTATTGGCAGGATAATTCATGGCAGATTCAGTATTGCCCGGCAGAAGAACAAGTCCGTTGGACACCAGTTTCTTTAAACGGTTCCGGCGTTCGGTATAAATTTTTGAATCGAACATTGGCTAAATTTTAAATAGTTAGGAGTTGATTGATTGAAGTGCTAAGGTAAAGTTTTCTTTTGAATCAATACATTTGTTCAAATAAAGTTCAACATATTACTGATGCAGATTTCATTTGCATATTTGCATATTTTCAAATTCGCATATTTTAAGTTACTTTCCTTCAATCCAATTCACAATTTTTTCTGAAAACGGACTCTCCTTCGGAAAAACCACATCAACCAGGTTACCCTTTTCGTCAATCATAAACTTCTGGAAGTTCCATTTTACCTCTGCATCCAGTTTCCCATTCATGCTTTTCTGCGTAAGCCATTGATAAACCGGATCCATATCTTCACCCTTGACCGATATTTTTGCCATCATCGGGAAGGTTACACCAAATTCTGAAGTACAGAATTGTTTGATTTCGGAATTGCTGCCCGGTTCCTGGCTCAGGAAATTATTGGCCGGAAAGCCGATAATCACAAAATTCCGGTCTTTGTACTTAGTGTATAATTCCTGTAACTGAGCATATTGAGGCGTAAGTCCGCATCTGGAAGCCACATTGACCACAAGAATTTTTTTGCCTTTAAAATCTGAAAGACTGATTTCTTTGCCATCGATGGTTTTAGATTTAAAACCAAAGAAATCAGGTTTCTGCGCAAATGAAGAAATTGTAAGTGTTATTAAAATAATAGATATATAAGCTTTCATAGTGTATATTTTAAAATGAATAAGACTAACAATTTCAAAAAGGTTCAGTTCAAAAACGTTTTATTCCGTTTTTTTTTTTTTTTACCAAAAACTATTCAAAAGGCGACTTCGAACTTAACACTTAAAAAATGGTGAACCCTGAAGAAGCGTCAAAGCATAAAAAAAGCCGGAATAAACCGGCTCGCATATATTTTACAATCAGTACAATACAATTTCAGGAATGACCTCCGACCACAATACGCATGATTTTCAGATTCAAAACAAAAAACCTGATTACCTGCCATGGGAAGAACTTTCTCCAGAACTTGGTTGCTCTGGTTGGAATTGGTGGATAAGCCTCATCCTTGTATCCTTTTACTAAATTTTTACGCAGCATATATTTTTATTTTACTTGTTATCAATTAGTTAATCTTTTAGTTAAGTAATATACCAGTTTTGCACCCAATTATTCAGGTATCATCCACCAGAAAGGTTTTGCCTTGGCTTTGTACAGGAACATAACATGCAAAAGAAGTTTTATCCAGTGGCCGGCCAGACCGGGTTCACCCACTGTATAGCTCAGGTCACGGCCCCATGTGGGGTATTTTTCATAATCCGGCACCACCGGGAAGACCGTCATGCTGGCAGCCATTCCATCGCGCAATCCGTAACCGGAAGAAACGATACAGGCGGCGCCCATTCTACCCATCGAGGCTTTGTGTTTCAAATCAGTCACACCCTTTGTAATCATATCAACAATGTTAAGAGCCACAACCTTGCCCATAACGCCAGAAGGCATCCCGGTGCGCGGTGGCGTGGGGAAAATTGACAATCCGTTCTTGTTGGTTAAGGGTTTTGAAATGGCATGCGGAGGGGCAAAGGCTATTCCGGCAGCAAACATGTTACCATATACAGGATTTCTGTAAACCGATGGCCAGTCATTTACCGACCACTCCTCGAAAGGTTTGGCGGTATAATCAGCATCTACTTTCATAAAGCCATTGGGTGCAAATACGGAGGTTGTAATATCTTCACCACCTTTGTTGTAAGCCTTTATTCCAACTCCTGAAAAACTGGGAATCAGCATCGAAAAATCAAATTCGATGGATTTCTGTTCGCCATCCAGGGTTTCATAATGGGCAATCCCCTTTTCAACTTTTTTTATTCCGGCGCGTTTTATCCAATTGATACCATACTCAGCCAGAATTGACTCGGTAAACACCTTGGTTGAAGTAACATACCCACCCTTTTCGATAAATGCGCCACCCATTCCAAAATCACCAAGTTCATATTCATTGGTAATCCAGGTTATTTCGGCTTTATCGTTCAGTTTACGTTTATTGATTTCAAAAGCCACATTCAGTGCATACTCAAACGCAGCTCCCTGGCAGGTGGCCATCGGATGACCGGTTCCAATCAGAAAGCGGAGTTTTTCGCCTTTGGCCATGCGGTCGAGGGCAAGCTGCAACTCCTTCCATGCATGTTCAGCATGTCCGAATGTGCAGACCGAAACGGTATGACCATCTGGTCCCAGGCCTTCGGTAGCAGAAAAATTAAGCTTGGGACCCGTAGCATTCACCAGATAATCGTAAGTAATAACGCCTGATTTACCGGATTCTGTTCCGGCTGTAAATTCTACCTCCACATAAGGTGAAACTGAGCCGGAACCTCCTTCGGGATGCAATGCAACTGCTTTTGCCTGAATAAATTCAATGCCCATTTTTTTATATACAGGTGCAAGTTCAAACGTAACCTGTTTTGCTGTCATCTGGCCTATGCCAACCCAAATGTTGGAAGGTATCCACTGGTATTTGCTATTGGGACTAACCACCGATACCTGATGCTTACTGCCCAGTTTGCGTTTAAGAATGAGGGCGGCAGTATGGCCTGCAACGCCGGCACCCAGAACAACTACTTTAGCCATTGGTAAATGTTTATAAATTATTTGGTTAATGATTGTGTAAATTTAGATATATAAATACCTAAAATGACTGGTTTGTTTAAAAAACCCCTTAAAAACACTGAAATTTAGAAACATTATGAATTATTTCGATTAACCCAAAACTCTTTCATAAATTCGGGTAATTTTCGTGATCAGGCAAATTGTGTCATGCATTCATCAGATGCTCAATCTCATCCGGTTCAATCGGGATTTCTGCCATCAGATCAACTGAAGGGTAACCAATCACGATATTGTTTTCGAGCCTGATTCCGAGTTTTTCTTCCTTAATATAAATTGCAGGCTCATAAGTCAATACCATCCCAGGAACAAAGGGGTCGTCCCTGCCGCCTACATCATGAACATCGAGCCCGGTATAATGGTTTACGCCATGCATCATATATCTGAAATACATGGGGCTGTCAGTATTTTGTCTTTTCACATCTTCGCTGCTGAACAACCCGAGCCTGATCATTTCTTCCTGAGCCAGAAGGTTGGTTTCAAGATTAACCTTATTAATGGTATTACCGGGCTTAAGCAGGCTGAGTGAATACCTTTGAATCCGCAGAACAGCATCATACACCTCGCGCTGACGTTTTGTAAACCTGCCGTTTACGGGTACAGTACGACTGCAATCGGCTGCATAATTGGCATATTCGGCACCAAAATCCATGAGCAACAGTTCGCCGTTATGGCAAATATCACTGTTTAAAGTATAATGAAGGGAGCAGGCATTCACACCCGAGGCAATAATAGGCAGATAAGCATGCGTGGCCGCATTGCGAATAAATTCAGCACTCATCAGGGCTTCAATTTCGTATTCATACATCCCGGGTTTGAGCCCTTTAAGAACACCATGAAAAGCCTTTGCAGTTATATTACATGCTGTTTCCAGCAGTTCTATTTCTTCAGTTTCCTTAATGGCTCTCAGTTTCCATAACAAAGGTGCGAGCCTGCTTGTGGGCATAGCCGGAAAATCATTGCGGATACGGCGTGCAAACCTGAGGTCGGCAGATTCATTTGGATTGAAAAATTTGGGATACTCGTTTTGGTTCAGCATCAAGATGGATGCACTATTCATCAGGTCTTTGAGGCAATATTCAAATTCATCAAGAAATTTAACAGTTTTAATACCCGAGATAAAAGTCGCTTCTTCCTTTCGCAGTTTTCGTCCCTGCCAGGTTTCGAGATGTTCGTCAGGTTTAAGAATAAAAAGAATTTCACGTGATGAATCAACCGGATGTTCAGGGAAAATAAACAACACGGTCTTCTCCTGTTCAATCCCTGTAAGATAAAATAAATCAGAATTTTGCCTGAATGCGTAACATTGGTCCCCATTGCGTGGCATTTCATCATTTGAATTTATTATTGCCAGCGATTGGGCAGGCAATAAATCCATTAGTTTTTTCCGGTTTTTAACAAACAACTTGTTATCAATTGATTTATAGCGCATATCGGAGTTGTTTAGATTTGTTTCAAATTTCAGGAGATGGTTAAAGCGAGGATATAAAGTCCTAATTTTGTCTTTTAAATATCTAAAAAAATGGATATATAACCCGTTTACAAAGGTACTTATCCTTTATAAATTCTAATCAACTTAACATAACAAATAGCAAATTAACTGATTATGAGCAGTAAATTACTAAAAATGTCGTCACTCACCAAGAAGTTTACCATGGCTCTTGCCGGTTTGTTTCTGATTGTCTTTCTGCTTGTGCACATGGGCATTAACCTGTTTATTATGCCCATTGCCGAGAATCATGAAGAAGTTTTCAGGGCTGCGGTTGAGTTTATGACCACCAATCCGCTGATTGAGGTTATGGAAAATGTTCTTATGCTAACTTTCTTAATTCACATTGTGTTAGGCATTACCTTACAGATTCAGAACTGGATGGCCCGCCCCACGCGATATGCAGTTTGTCAGAAGTCGGCAGTTGCCTCCCCCTTTTCACGCTTTATGATTCACACGGGTGTCATCATTGGCGTATTCCTTACCATTCATTTCATAAATTTTTATTTTGTGAAAGAAGGTTACCTTGATATTCCCCAGTTTGGGCCCAACCCGGTAAACGGCGAAACTGATTTCTACAATATGGCGATCAACCTCTTCAGTATGCCGCTTTATTCAATTTTTTACATTGTATTGATTTCCGGACTCGGGTTCCATCTGCACCATGCATTCCAATCGGCTTTTCAAAGCCTCGGGCTGAATCATCCGACCTACACTCCGGTCATTAAATGGGCCGGATTAATCTATTCGGTTGTGGTTACACTGGGATTTATCAGCATACCGCTTTATTTTCTTTTGATAAAGTAAAATTAACTTACAGCTATGAGCAAACTCAATTCAAAGATACCAGCAGGTCCGTTAAACATGAAATGGACCAATTACAAGGCAGGTCAGAAACTGGTGAACCCTGCAAATAAACGTAAACTTGAGATTATTGTGGTAGGCACCGGCCTAGCAGGTGGAGCTGCCGCTGCTTCCTTAGGCGAAATGGGCTTTAATGTAAAGGCGTTCTGTATTCAGGACAGCCCGCGCCGCGCACACAGCATTGCTGCCCAGGGTGGTATTAATGCTGCGAAAAATTATCCCAATGATGGTGACAGCATTTACAGGCTGTTTTATGATACGATTAAAGGTGGCGACTACCGTGCCCGTGAAGGCAATGTGCATCGCCTGGCCGAAGTGGCCAACGACATTATTGACCAGTGTGTGGCTCAGGGTGTACCCTTTGCCCGCGAATACGGCGGATTGCTCGACAATCGCTCATTCGGGGGAGCACAGGTATCGCGTACATTTTATGCCCGCGGGCAGACAGGTCAGCAATTATTGCTGGGTGCCTACGGCGCATTAAGCAAAGAAATTAAAAAAGGGTCAGTAAAGATGTACACCCGTAGTGAGATGCTTGATCTGGTCGTGATTGATGGCAAAGCCCGGGGAATTATTACACGTAATGTGGTTACAGGCGAAATTGAACGTCATGCCGCACATGCGGTTATTGTTGCCACAGGAGGTTACGGAAATGTATATTTCCTCTCAACCAATGCCATGAATTCAAATGTGAGCGCCGCCATGCAATCGTACCGCCGCGGGGCCTTCTTCGGCAATCCGTGTTATGTGCAGATTCACCCTACCTGTATTCCGGTTCATGGTGATTACCAGAGCAAGCTTACACTCATGAGCGAAAGTCTGCGCAATGATGGCCGTATCTGGGTTCCCAAAAAGAAGGAAGATGCTGAGAAAATAAGAAAAGGGCAATTGAAAGCACGTGAAATCCAGGAAGCTGACCGCGATTATTATCTTGAACGCCGTTATCCTGCATTCGGGAACCTTGTACCCCGTGATGTTGCCTCAAGGGCAGCCAAAGAACGCTGCGATGCAGGTTTTGGAGTAGGAAATACCGGGCTGGCCGTTTACCTTGATTTCTCCGATTCCATCAACCGTCTTGGTAAGGGGGTTATTGAAGGACGCTACGGAAACCTCTTCCAGATGTATGAAAAGATTGTTGATGAAAATCCATACGAAAACCCCATGATGATCTATCCGGCTGTTCACTATACCATGGGTGGCCTCTGGGTTGATTATGAATTGCAGACAACCATTCCGGGATTGTTTGCCGCCGGTGAAGCCAATTTCAGCGATCACGGTGCCAACCGCCTAGGCGCTTCGGCACTGATGCAGGGACTTGCTGATGGTTATTTTGTACTTCCCTATACGGTTCAGAATTATCTGGCTGATCAGATTAATGTTCCTAAGTTTAACACCAATGCCCCTGAGTTTGAGAAGACCGAAAAAGAGGTGAAGGAAA
>CAZKCK010000165.1:0-8999 GCA_964550695.1 uncultured Bacteroidales bacterium
ACAAGCCGATCAGCCACCATTACAGTTTCGGCTACCGGTGTTACTCCTGTAACGGTCACTGTGATTCAGACCGGCGCCGCGCCTCAATTGACAGTACTCCCGGGTACTATTTCTGTTAGCGATCAGACTGGAAGTACGTCATTCACTATTACTTCAAATACCACCTGGACTGCAGTTTGTCCTGAAACCTGGTGCAGTATCGTCCCTTCCGGTACAGGAAATGGAGCGTTGGGCGTTACTTACAATCAAAACCCGGGGACAGCACGCAGCGCAAACATTTCTGTTGCAGGGGCAGGAATGGCACCTGTAATTGTTGTACTGAATCAGGCCGGGGCTGAACCATCCAACTTTCCGGCAAATTTTTCAACTCAGAATCTGGAATTGCATTGGACTGACGCCTCAGGAGCAATTTTACCTTCAGGGTATCTGGTTAAAATGAGTGCGGTTGGATTTTCGTCAATTGCCGTTCCGGTGGATGGTGTGCCTGTTGCAAACGGACTGACAGAAAAAAATGTAGCTTATGGCATTCAAACTGTTACCTTTACCAACCTCTTACCAAACACAACATACTATTTCAAATTATACGCATACACAGGCACAGGCACCCTGATTGATTACAAAACTGATGGAACAATCCCACAGGTACAAATAACAACTGCTCAATAAGATTGAATACTGACGGGTATTACTCAATAAGCCAGGCCAACATGCATTTCAAGTTAATTTTGAGCCGGGATATTACTACTTTATGTAATTTTGCACATATTTAGCTATTTACCTATTGTCTGTAAGTTATTTCTATATTTAATACGAATTGTTAGTTAAGCACTTTATAATCATTTACTTATATTTTAATGAATAAACAAATCACAGGATTTCTGATTATTGCATTCTTGTTCGTGCAGATAATCGTATTAAAAGCCCAAAATGATGTTTCACACCCGACATTTGTGTCTCAAGGTACATTGATGGGGGTCAGTAAAGCTTTGAAAGATGTTCCACCCATGACACCCGGAGAATTTAACGATCTGGCAGAAAAACTAAAAAAGAGAAGAGAGGCCAATGAAAAACTTGAAAAGCGCTCCTATCCTTTTGCTTCCACTGCATTACCCAAAGGGCCTGACCCGGTGTGGCAGCAGGACATGGGAAAAGGCGTAAGTGCAAAAGCGCCCCTTGTAAATTTCGATGGTCAGACATCACCCTATTACCCACCTGATTGTAATGGAACTGCAGGCCCGGGTCATTTTATGCAAACCATTAATTCAGTATACGCCATTTATTCAAAAACCGGTACCCTGATGGCAGGTCCGGCCAATCTGAACACATTGTTCGGCAGTGTTCCTGGAGCAACATACAATGATGGTGATCCGATTATTTTATACGATGAACAGGCCGACCGCTGGCTTGTTACGGAGTTTTCAATTTCAGGGACTACAAATTATCTGCTTGTTGCAGTATCAACCACCAACAATCCTACAGGCACCTGGTATCAGTATTCATTTACAGTTCCTGTAATGCCAGACTATCCCAAGTTCGGTATCTGGCGCGACGGATATTATGTGGCGGTAAATAACAGTTCGGCCAATGATATTTTTGTCATAAACCGTACGCCAATGCTAACAGGGGGCACCTCCCAGATTATTGGTTTCGACAATCCCAATCGGCCGACTTCTATTGATGGTTTTATGTGTGTACCTCCGGTAGACAACGATGGGACTTTTGCCCCTGCAGGTGCTCCGGGAACATTTATCGCATTTAATGACGATGCCATTGGCGGAGGTTCCGATCAGCTCTGGATTTATGAACTTACCGCCAACTGGACCACACCGGCATCTTCAACTTTCAGCCGGGTGCAACAGATCAGTGTTGCTGCATTCAACAGTAACTTTGGCAACGACTGGACCAATATCGCACAACAAGGAACCTCACAACAGTTGGATGCCATTCCACAGGTAATTATGAATGTACCGCAATACAGAAATTTCGGAACCTATCAGACGTTGGTGTGCTGCCATACCGTTGATGTTGACAATACCGACCATGCTGGTGTGCGTTGGTATGAATTACGCAGGGGAACCCAGACTTCCGGCAACTGGAGTATCCGGCAACAGGGCACTTATGCACCCGATCTTCATTCTCGATGGATGGCCAGTATTATGTTGAACGGGAGTGGTAAACTTGGGTTAGGTTATTCAATTTCAAGTTCTACACTTTATCCCGGTATCAGATATACCGGGCAATCGGCGGCAGCTTACAGCAGTGCAACCGGCTTAATGGATGTTCCGGAATCTGTTATTCAGACGGGTGCTTATTCACAAACGGGTGCAGAGCGCTGGGGTGATTACTCACTATTATCAATTGACCCTGCTGATGACCAGACATTTTGGTTTACAACAGAATATATCGGTTCAGGGAGTGCCCGCAAAACCAAAATAGCTTCCTTTAAAATCGGAAATGCTCCTGTGGTTGCTACAACTGCAGCAACTTCTGTTACAGCCACCACGGCCACACTCAATGGCACCGTAAATCCAAACGGATTGGCAACTAATTATTATTTTGAATGGGGAACTACGGTTTCTTATGGAAATACCACAACAACCACTTCGGCGGGTTCGGGTTCAGGCAGCATTGCAGTTAGTGCAGGCCTTACCAGCCTTACGAGTGGCGTAACCTATCATTTCAGAATTGTGGCAACAAATGCCGATGGCACATCAACCGGCAGTGATCTGACTTTTGCGCCCGGACTTGCCTCAGTAACCACCACAGCAGCCAGTTCTGTAACCATGACGTCTGCAACATCCGGCGGAAATGTAATTACAGATGGAGGATCTGCAGTTATAGCCCGGGGCGTATGCTGGGCAACAACAGCCAACCCTGTAGCCACCGGAAACCACACCACCGATGGAAACGGAACCGGAATCTTTACAAGCAATATCACCGGACTCAGTTCAAATACCACTTACCATGTGAGAGCATATGCAACAAATGCAGGCGGAACGGTTTATGGTGCCGATCTCACTTTTACCACCACTTGTGGCGTAATTACCACATTCCCATGGTCTGAAGGATTTGAGAACGGAGGAGTTATTCCCAATTGCTGGTCACAGGAGCAGGTAGCTTCTTCAGGCATTAATTGGGTTTTTATTACCGGCAATGGAACTTCAAATCCCTCGGCTGCCCATGGTGGGACATATAATGCCTGTTTGAAAGATGTTACAGCAGCAGCCAATGTAACCCGCTTAATCACTCCTTCACTGAATCTGAGTTCGGTCGGCAGTCCTACCCTTACATTCTGGCACTACCAGGAAGCGTGGTCAGGTGATCAGGATATTCTGACCGTATATTACCGCACATCGGCAACCGGAACATGGGTGCAACTTGCAACCTATACTTCAAGTGTTGCTGCCTGGACCCAACGGACAATCAGTTTACCATCTGCTTCGTCTGATTATTATATAAATTTTGAAGGAAGTGCAAAATGGGGTTACGGTGTGTGTATTGATGATGTATCAATAACCGGAAGCACGGCATTGCCCACTATTACAACCACAACTCCTTCAGCAATAACATCATCGGCCGCTTCAGGCGGCGGAGAAGTAACATCAGCCGGCGGTGCATCTGTAACTGCCCGGGGCGTATGCTGGGCAACAACAGCCAATCCTGTTGCAACCGGAAACCATACCACCGATGGTTCGGGAACCGGTGTATTTACGAGTTCAATAACCGGATTATCTCCCAATACACTTTATCACGTAAGGGCCTATGCTACCAACAGCGGAGGCACGGCATATGGCAGCGATCTGCAGTTTACCACCCTTACTGATTTGCCTGTTGTAACCACAGCCGCAGCTACTTCAATAACTGGAACTACTGCCACATCAGGCGGAAATGTAACATCTGCCGGTGGCGGGACAATTTCGGCCCGGGGAGTTTGCTGGTCAATTTCGGCTAATCCGGTTGTTACTGATCCACATACTTCAGATGGTACCGGAACAGGTACATTTACAAGCTCTCTTTCAGGACTCCTGGAAAACACTTCCTATCACATCAGGGCATATGCCACAAACGGAGCTGGTACTTCCTACGGAAGCGACCTGCAGTTTGCCACCACCATCAATGCTATTTTGGAAGTTACTCCTGCAGTTCAGTCAGTTTCATCTTTTGCGGGCAGCGTACCCTACAATGTAGTATCTAATACAAACTGGACAGCTTCAAGCAATGCCATCTGGTGTACGGTAACTCCTTCGGGAACCGGTACCGGGACACTCAATGCCGGTTATGGCGAAAATACCGGTAATGCACGTAGTGCTACTATCACTGTATCAGCTACAGGCGCTACCCCTGTGAATGTTACGCTAAATCAGCAGGTTGGCGAACCAAGCAATTTTGCAACCGGATTTTCAGCCCAGAATGTTACCTTACACTGGACCGATGCTATTGGCGCCGTTCTGCCGTCAGGATACCTGATCCGGATGAGTTCGGCTGGTTTTGCACAAATTCAGGCACCTGTTGACGGAACACCTGTGATGGATGGCCTCACTGACAAAAATGTCGCCTTTGGCATTCAATCCGCATCCTTTCAGAATCTTTTGCCCAATACCACGTATTACTTTAAATTGTATGCATTTTCGGGTGCCGGAAACCAGATTGATTACAAACTCGACGGAACCATTCCGCAGGTTCAGGTAACCACGGCTCCTTAAGACTTCAGATTCAAAAATGGAATAAGGGTCCATCATTTAATTCTATCCCGGTTCTGCTTTTATCTGTTCCTGATAAGGTATTTCCGGGATAAATTTTTGCACGGTTGTAAGGTTCGTCCAGATAACCCTTGAAACTATTTACAGGAACCATTACTTTTGTATCTTGAATGATAACCGTAAAAAATCTCAATCATTCTACCGTATCAACTGTTTAGTTGGTATGAATGACTGATGGATTGCTCCTGTTAGTGCCCTGAACTTTATAAAATTTAAAATGTTTTATTAAAAAATTTGCCATGAAAATAAAAAAAATACTTTTCACCATATTATTTATAAGCACTTTAACGACTGCTTTTGCAATTAATGCGCCTGTTAATACGCTTTCAACATTAACAGCCTGCCCCGGCTCTACGGTTGGTGTAACTGTAAATTCAACGGGTTTTACAGGCATTGGAACAATGGATTTGTATATAAATTATGATCCCGCTGTAATGACCTATAATTCAACCTACACCACGAATCCCTCATTATCGGGATCATTCATAATCAGTTCGGCACCCATACCAGGTACAGGGTTGAACAGGGTATTGGTTTCTTTTACCACAGCCAATTTCGGGACTGGTTCAACACTTTCAGGAAGTACCGTTGTAACATTGAATTTTACATATATAGGTGGCTCAGCAGCAATAAGTTTCAACAATACTGAATTCGATTGTGAATTTGCAAGTGCCAGCCTTGAGCCTTTGAATGACAGCCCAACCTCAACTTATTACATCAGTGGAAGTATTGCTTCCTCGGCTCCCGGAACAGGAAGTATTTCAGGGCCTGCCTCTGTCACTCCCGGAACATCAGGTCTGGTATATTCAACCACTTCAATTCCAAATGCAACCTCTTATATCTGGACCGTACCTTCCGGATTTACAATCGTTTCCGGGAGTACAACTTCCTCAATTACTGTAGATGCAACACTTTCAGCTACTTCCGGCAATGTAACGGTAAAAGGCTCCAATACATGTGGCAGTGGCCCGATAGCAAGTTATAGCGTTTCTACGGGGAAACAACTGAATATTACCCTGTTCACTGAAGGCCTTTTTAATGGAACAGGCCTGAACAAAGCACAGGGTGAATTTGGCGATGAATACCCCGGCACAACGGCTGATAAAATCACAATCAAACTACACGATGCATCAAATTACAGTACCATTCTGTATACACTTTCCAATATTAACCTGAGCACATCCGGCATTGCAACTACCAGTATTCCGGGGTCATACAGCGGGTCGTATTATATCAGCATCCATCATCGGAACAGCATTGAAACAGTTTCAGCTTCACCGGTTTCATTTAATTCCGGCACAATTAATTATGATTTTACTGATAGCGCCACCAAAGCTTTTGGTGACAATCTGAAAGACATCAACGGTACATTTGTGATGTATGGTTGTGATTCAAATCAGGATGGGAGTGCCGACGGTCTTGACATGATTGATGTTGATAACCAGTCAACTGTATTTGCATCCGGTTACTTAAATGAAGATTTAAACGGTGATGGGTCAGTTGATGCGATCGATATGATTATGCTTGAAAACAACGCAATCCTCTTCATTGCCTCTGTAACTCCATAGGCTGGTGTTTTTTGCTTTTTTTCGTTTGATGAAATTGATCAGTGTTACATATAGAAAATAAATGTTATCATGAAAAATCCTTTTTGTAAAACAGTAAAGTTCATGGGCCTTTTTTTACGCTATTCATTCTCACACCTGATTGGTTTCGCGGTTTTACTGGTTCCTTTAGCACTCACAGGCCGGGATGCACCTGTAACCACCGGTGGTTCAGTTGCTTCTTGCGCCAATATTCCGATAGTTATTCCGGTCACAGTTGCAAATTTTACATCTGTATCTGCCATCAGCCTCAGACTCGACTTCAATCCGGCTTTACTTACTTACGTTGGGTATTCAAATATTAACTCTTCGCTTAATGGCATGTTCATCAACATGGTACCTGTTTCTCCTACACTGAGTAAAGTGATGATTTCATTTACAAGTATTATCCCTAAAACGCTGACGGACGGTTCAAAACTGATGGATCTTACGTTTACCATTATCGGCGATAACCCCACGCTGCAGTTTAACAATACGGCTTCAGGTGGCATTGACTGTGAATACGCTGATGAGACAAGCAATCCCATGGTTGATATCCCAACTGAAAACTTTTATATAAACCCGGTAATTACCAACCTCACTCCTGCCCTTCCCGGTCCGGTTCTTGGTCCGGCCGGAGCATGCCTCGGAACCCAGCAAAGCTATTATGTAACCGGATTGCCTGACATCATCTATACCTGGTCAGTTCCTTCGGGCTGGTTCATTTTATCAGGCCAGAATACTGACAGTATTACGGTGAGTGTTGGTGCAAATGCCGGTACGATCACCGTAACACCCTCAAATATGTGTGGCAACGGACCGGCACAAACGCTGGCGGTCAGCTATTTTTCAGTACCACTTCAACCATCGGCGGTCACCGGTGAGCCTTTCCCATGCCGTGGAACCACACAGGGCTACGGTGTTGAAGATGTTCCCGGAGTAAGTTATTTTTGGACAGTACCTTCTGACTGGCTCATAGTAAACGGACAGGGGTCCTCATCAATTTTGGCAGAAGTGGGTAGTGCAAGCGGTTCTGTTACCGCAGTTCCGAACAACCAGTGCGGGGCAGGTCCTTCTGCTTCGCTGAGTGTTACGGGCAGGTATGTTATTGCCAATGCCGGAGCCGATCAGTCAATTCCGTACGGGAACTCAACAACGCTTAGTGGTGTTGCCACATCCGGTTCCGGAAGTTACATTTGGCAGTGGGAACCTGCAGCGCTCCTGCTCAATGCAGGGGTTCAGAATCCGTTGACAGTAAATCTCACCGCATCGGTTATGTTTATGCTTACGGTTTCCGATGCTGTAACAGGTTGCTCTGCCTCCGATGCCATGAATGTTTTTGTTACTGGGGGCCCACTTACAATCACGGCATATGCTGATCCAGGGACAATCTGTGAAGGTCAGAGTTCACAATTGTCTGCCCTGCCGGGAGGTGGTACAGGAAGTTATACATATTTGTGGAACAGTGATCCTCCTGGATTTACAAGTACCATGCAGAACCCTGTTGTTCAGCCAACCATTTCAACCAATTATACCGTTCAGGTAAGCGATGGAATAACAACTGAATCTGCATCAGCCAGCGTGCATGTTGATTTATTGCCTGAGAAACCTGAACAACCCACCGGACCTGTTGATGTTGATTTATATTATTCAACTTCATCGCAATACGCAACTTCAGTAACCGTAAATGCGCAAAGTTATTTCTGGGAACTCATTCCTCAAACCATCGGGGTAATTATCGCAAACGGAATTCAGGCAGAAGTTCAGTGGTTTACAACAGGAAATGCAAAAATTGTGGTCAGAGCGGCCAACGGATGTGGCGAAACAACCTCTGATACTACTTATGTATCGGTTGATAATACCACATCAACCACCGACATTACATTTAATCAGTTTACTGTTGGTCCGAATCCTTTTGGTGATTATATTTCATTCAGTACAGGTGCTGACCTTGTTGTTTATAGTTGTGATTTGACAGATATTTCCGGAAAAATTATTCTCGGATTACAAAATTCCAATGCAATTATAAATACCACACGCATTGAAAGAGGTATTTATTTTGTCCGGACTCTCACAAACAAGGGGCTGATTATCAAAAAAGTAATGAAGTTATAAGGGAGAGGTAAAGGATACAGGGTGAAAGGTTTAGGGTAAAGGTAAAATCAGGCACATTATTCCATGTGCTGGTGTGAAAATAGCCTGCCCTGAGCCTGCCGAAGGGGGCTAATGAAAAACCCCTCGCGATACTAATCGGAAATCTCAATTGCGTGGTTCTTTAATTAAAAATTAAAAATTACTAATTAAAAATTCCAATGTTGTTGGTTCCCAAGAGCACATGAGCAAATTAACCCAAAAGGCAATAGGCATCAGGCAATAGGCATTAGTCAATCTGTCTTCAAACAGAAATCTTCTTTAATCAGCATATGAGCACATAAGCACATTATCCCATATTCTTATATTTTCACATCTGCAAATCTTCAAATCTGCATATCTGCATATCTTCAAATCTTCACATCTTCAAATCTTCACATCCTCAAATCTCCACATCTTCACATCTCCACATCTTCACATCAATTCCTGTCATACAAAACTGTCAGAAGTTTCAGCCTTTCAACTATTTCAGAATCATAATCCTTTTGTCTGAATCTCCATTGCC
>CAZKCK010000166.1:0-8949 GCA_964550695.1 uncultured Bacteroidales bacterium
AACAAACGCTACAACCGCCACGGCGCCCTGTTTGAACGGCCCTTCCGCCGGAAACTGGTGACCAGCGACGAATACCTGAAACAGCTCATCCTGTATATCCATAACAACCCTGTACACCATAAATTCTGCAACCATCCGGCTGAATATCCCTGGAGTTCATACCTTACCTGTATTACGCTAAAGCCCACCAAACTAAACCGTAAGGCAGTGATTGGCTGGTTTGATAACGAAGCCAACTTTAAATACATGCATAGCCTGAAATCCGATCCTGAATCAATCGAGAAATGGCTGGAGGAATAAATACTGCCTGAGTAAATTAACCATCCTGAATTACCTCATTTTCAAAAGAGTAAATTTTTATTTTCTTATTCGGTTAGGATTTACATTTCGGTGGTTTTGTTTAATGATTTCATTAGTTACAAAATACAGCAATCCTTGATGCAGTTACATGATCCAAATCAGTTTTAGCCATCATAGCAGATTTGCATTCTCCATTTAACATCATCCCACAAAAAAACGGATCCGGAAAATCCCGAAATCCGTTTTCAGATTGTAACAAACAATCAGTAAATTTGTACTAAAAACTGATTGCTCTGCGGCACATTCAAACAAGACTATTCTTCACAAACAACAGTACCATCCACATTTACAACCACTTTAACCTTAAGATTGGTCATATGCAGAAAAACTTTGTATTGTACACTGTTATCAGCAAGTGTAAACATTTCTGCTTTTGAGCGTGCAGTATACCCGGCATAGGCTGCTGCAATTGCATCAGTTACAGAGGCTGGGATATCAGCATATAAAATGCGTTCGCCTTTGGCCAGGTAAATTCCCGAAGCATCAAACAACAGTTTTACCGGTGGGAGGCTGTCAAGTGAAATCATCACTTCAGTTACTGCACCAAACTGGCACATGGTATCAATTTCTGCATGTCTGATTGTAAATCCGGCATAATTCGCAGCAACATAATCAATGATGGCTGCATTGAGCGAATCCAACGAAACTCCACCGCCGGGATGTCCACCACCGGGATGTCCACCACCGTGATGACCGCCACCATGATGTCCGCCGCCATGATGTCCGCCACCGCCGGGCATGGTTGTATCTCCGGGAACCCATGTGGTATCCCCACCCGGGAACCAGGTTGAATCACCCGGACAAAAATGTGAACCGCCGCCCATATGCTTCCCGTTATGGTCAAAGGCAAGGATTTCGGCAGTATTAAGGGTAATAACATAAGCTGTATCGCTTGTGCTCATTTTTAATGTGGTGGCAATACTGGCATCAGGATAGTTTTCAGCAATATAAATTGCAATAGCTAAAGGAATATCAGAAACAACAGTTAATTGATCTGTTGAGGCGGGTGTGGTTGTTTCGGTCTTATTGCATGCTACCACAGCAAACGACAGGACCATAAGTGCAAAAACATATTTTCTCATAGCATCAAAAAATTTAGATGAATAAATCAAATGTCACAAACCAATACGCTGTTGTGGATAAAAAGGTGGGGTAACATCCAAAAATAATTTTTTTTTAGCAACTCCCCACCTTTTCATTTGTTTTAACGTATTGTAAATTATGATATCAGGAATCTGAAACGATTTGTAAAAATCCGGTTCAATTCTCTTCAAGCACAAAAAGCACATAATGAGCATTTTCAGAAAAAAGGCTGTATTTAATCCTGATGATACTGACAGTATACTTTCGGCTTGTCTCGGAAAAGATCCGAATGCCCAACGTGCCCTTATCAGGTTATATTATGGCTATGCCAAAAGCATATGCATGCGCTATTCGTCTGATGATCAGGCTGCGGAAGAAATTTTAAACGACAGTTTTCTGAAGGTATTCAACAATTTGCACAAATACGATAGTTCGCATCATTTTAAAACCTGGTTGCGCTCCATCGTGGTAAACACTTCTATTGACTATTACCGCAAAAGCCTTCACGAAACAGCATTCCTGAATTCAGAGGGCCTTGAATTTACTGATTTAAAAGAAGATGTAATCAGCAAGATATCAGCAGAAGAAATCCTCTCACTGGTGCGGAGCCTGAGTCCGGCATACCGCACAGTGTTTACACTCTACGTCATTGACGGTTATACGCACAGACAAATAGCTGAGATGCTGGGCATCAGGGAAGGAACCTCAAAATCGAACCTTCAGGATGCCAGGCGAAGGCTACAGGCAATGATACTTAAAGTCAATCCGCAACTCTATTATGCTTATGAATTAAAAACTCTACGCCCGAATGAAAACTGAAAACTTTGACGAAGCTATCCGGAAAAAGCTGGAAGGCATCAATCCAAAGTTCACGGAACAGGATATCGATAAGGTGTACCGTTACGTGGCGAAGAACAGGGGTCCGTTTTACAGACGGATGAACGGACATGGATTGATGTATACCGCACTGGTTGGAGCTATTGCCGGCCTCATTGTATGGAATCTGATTATCAGACAGAAAAGTCATGAACCTGAAAAGGTTACTGTCCAAACCCAGACCATTGTCCCATCCGCTCCTGCTCCTCATGCAGCTTCAATTGCTAAGGCTGAAAATACAATATCCGGAGCTAACACTCAAAATAAGCCTATCTCAACCGAAAACTGGACGGTGGTTTCGAAAACCAGGAATCCTTCTGCGGAAACCGCTGAAGATCAATTATCAACCCAACAGGTTCAGCTTACAACAATTCCGGAAACTGTTCAAAAGGAGAATCCGTTGTTGGCTGAAACAATAAAAAGGGAAATTGAAACAACAGGGTTACCGCTGCTGAATGCTCGTCAGCCAAAAGAAATTGCCGCATCCGTTGCTTCTCCGCAGACTATTTTACTATCTGCCTCCAAACCATCAAAAATGAACTTTGCACCTGAAAAAACACAACAAATTGCAAAAACAAAGACTCTGAAAACCAAAAAGAAGAGCAACAGATTTACTTCAACTTCCGGAAACAGCTCATCGTCAGGAATACTTGAAAAACCAACGCGCCCGGGAAACACTTTTTTAAGCAATACCGAACCAAGGGTTGGTGCCGGCCTGGAACTTAACAATGGCCAAAAAAGTACGGGAATTTATGCAGAACTTTTGTATGGAAAGAACTGGGGGCTTGCAGCAGGATTCAAATATACATTGAGCAATGGAGAAGACTTCAGGGATGAAACGGATTTTTATAACCGTAAATCCAGACATTTTGATCAGGTATTTCACGGCCAGCCTCCCACGCACGACAAAATTTCAAATATTGGGATTGACAATGCCATTCTTCAGATTCCAATTACCCTTACTTATTATTATCCCCTGAAAAAAGGTTATACGCTCTCGTTGGGATTGGGCACTGACCTGGATATTTACACAAGTGCCCTGATAAAATTTGACAGCCATCGTGGTGCAGATTCGCTATCACAGTCAAACTCAATTAAAACATCTGAACCGGTTAAAATGCTGAATAATGTGGTTCTTTCCTTAGGTATACAAAAGCGCTGGAACCGGTTTACCCTGCAGGCCACACCCTTTATCAGCCCGCAACTGAAACATGTAAATTATAAAAAAGAAGATCTGTATTTCGGCTTTGGATTGAAGTTGTATTATTCTTTAAGTCGCTAATATTCTGTTGAACACAACCGCATCAATTTGTTGTTTAGCATTATCCAACACTTTACAATGTTCTTCCGAATCTAATTTATTCCGGAGTCTTCATTTAAAAATGACAGCCCGGCCATTGGAAACACAGCCCATCCTTCTGTATAGCGGAGTTCAGCTTCAATAGTCCGGTTTTCTGTTACAGGTCCAAGCCATATTTCGACTTCTTTGGAGATTAAAGGGTCGTTTTCGAATATTTTTCCAATCCTACCACATTCAATAATATAGGAAACACCAGTATTTAAAGGCAATCCCGGATTCTTCCTGATTTTAACATTGCTGAATACTGCAAGTCCAATTGTACCGCTGGCTGTCTTGTTCCCATGGATTTCAACCACAACTGCGGCAGAATCCGAAGTAAAATGAAATGTGGTAAGGTCAGATTTTGATCGAACGGTTATCCGGGTCTTTGCGGCTTGCCATTTCCCCTGATATTCGGCAGGAACATTCCAGCTACAACTGCTTATTAACAGCTGAAATACAAATATTATCAAATAAGACCTTGTCTTCAGGCGGGCGAAATGGACATCCTTCATCTTTACATTCTTCATCTGCAATATATTTATTTCAGTTCGCACAATGTCAATATTTATCATTCACAGCTATTATAATGGCATTCAATGCATCGACACAAATTAATCCCGAACATAAAATAACTCATTGAATAAATTCAATTTATCAAAAACGACAACACATAATTTGCAAAATTTTCAGGAAGTTGATACATCAGACCATGGCCGCTATTGTCAACTCTGATGAGAGAGGCTGAACTGATTGAATCAGCGAGAATGGCTGAGTTGATACAGGGCACTACCTTGTCTTTATCACCACAGATAAGCAGTACCGGCATTTTGAGTTTATGCAGTTGCCCCGCAGAACCCCCACCAGGACTTAACCAGCTTTGCACGGCCTGATATTGTAAACCGATGGCCATGCCATTGTATGGTTCCACAGCATCAGGCAGAAATTTCCAGGGCTCAGAATGGGTTGCAAGCCATTCATCAGGGAAGAGCGTACCAAGCATTTCTTCCGGTGTAGAATTCGGGTTGGAAAGAATACCGATAATCTCCGGTGATGGGTTCACAGTGACAGTATCGCCGCAATTTGTGGCATACAGAATAAGCTTAATAACTTTTTCAGGATGGTAAATCGCAAACATCTGTGCCACATACCCTCCCATTGACCAGCCCAGCATATTTACCTTATCCATTTTCATTGAAATCAACAAAGCATTTACATCTTCGGCCAATCCATTTATTGTAAAAGTAGTATCTGAATTGGTGCTATAACCCATGCCACGGTAATCAAATACAATAACCTTGTATTTCTGTTTGAGTATTTCAATGGCTTCAGTGCTCCACAAATCCATATTTGAAGCATAACCGATACACATGACCAGCGGATCACCCTCACCATAAATTTTATAGGCAATTCTGGCATTCGTTATATCAGTGTACCTAACCGCAGTCCCATGCGTCTCAGGAATTGTATCTGCTTTATTGCAACCAAAAAATAAAAGTAAAACAATAAAAAAAGTGCACATCGCACATTTCAATAAATTTATTGACTTATACATGACGGTTTCTTTTGAATTACACTATTCACGGAATATAATCAAAAATCCTCAAAAAGGATGCATGATAATTTATCGAAAACAAATATACACATTTTGCGAAGAGATTCATAAACAGACGGCTGCCTTTTTTCGATACTGTTTGCAAAAGTATTACCTTTACACCAAATCATTTCAATGAAATTCAACATTTTCCGATTCAGTATTTTGGTGACCATCAGTATTTTTCTGCTGATAGCCGCAGGTTGCGGCAAAGAAGATGTGATAGTTGACCCGCCACCTATTGTACCCACCGATACCTCACAGTATGAAACTCCGTTTGCTGATATTCCGGCTACATCTGACATCGTGATGTACGAAATCAATGAAAGAGCCTTCAGTACGTCCGGTACGCTTGCCGGTATCCTTCCACGGCTCGATTCCATTAAAGCTCTGGGAGTAAATGTGATATGGCTGATGCCAATTTATCCGATAGGGGTTATCAATACCGTAAATTCACCTTATTGCATTAAAAACTACCAACAGGTGAACCCTGAATATGGTAACCTTGAAGATCTGCGCAAACTGGTTCGTGAAGCACATAAGCGCAAAATGGCGGTTATACTCGATTGGGTTGCCAACCATACTTCATGGGACAATCCCTGGATTGCAAACAAAGACTGGTATACACAGGATGGCAATGGAAATATTATTCATCCTGCAGGTACAAACTGGATGGATGTAGCAGACCTGAATTTTGACAATGCACAAATGCGTCTTGCAATGATTAAAGCACTGAAGTATTGGGTTTTAAAGGCCAATACCGATGGATACAGATGCGATGCTGCTGACTTTGTTCCCTTCTCGTTCTGGAAACAAGCCATTGATTCTCTGAATAAAATCCCCAACCGTAAAATTATTATGCTGGCCGAAGGTGCTCGCAGCGATCATTTTTCAGCCGGATTTCAGATGAATTTCGGATGGGATTTTTTCAGTAAAAGCAAAAATGTGTTTAAAAATAACCAGACTGCAAGTGGTTATTACCTGACGCACCAAACCGAATACAATGCAATTCCATCAGGATCGCACAAACTCAGGTTTACCTCCAATCATGACGAATGCGCATGGGACGATACTCCTCTGGGCCTGTTTGGCGGCAAAGATGCATCCATGTCAGCTTTTGTGATCGCTTCGTTTATGGGAGGTGTACCACTTATTTACAATGGTCAGGAAGTGGGTTGTGCAGTAAAACTGCCTTTCTTCAGCCGTTCACCCATCAACTGGACCACAAATCCGGATATGGCCCGGCGATACAAAAAGCTGATGAATATCAGAGCCATGCATTCAGCATTGCGTAATGGAACCCTGCAAAACTTTGCGGATAACAATATTGTGTCATTTAAGCGCACGCATTTAACTGACGAGGTTCTGATTATAGCAAATACACGAAATTCAGTTATAAACTACACATTGCCGGCAGTTTTACAAAATACAGTCTGGAAAGATGCAATGAATGATGCGGTTGTTAATTTAAGTAATTCGATGAGTTTAACTGCATATGAGTATCGCATTCTGATAAAATAAACCTCTTTTTTATCTTTTTTTCTGACTACAGACCGCAATTTCATTACAGTATTGTGATGGACTAAAGCTATTACGGTCAATCACTTGAAAATCTTCTGATAGCATAGTGGTTTTTTATCGTATCTTTGTGCCCGGTTTTCATCTGAATATCGTTCAGGCAATGTACAGTCCGGCATTTCAGGCTGGCGGCAGAGTGGTAGTATATTTACATGCAAATCAGGCTGTTCAGGTTGAGCAGTATCTTAATTTAATATATTAATTAAAAATTAATGGCGAAATCGCAGGACACATTTAACAAAAAAGAAAAAGAAAAAAAACGTTTAAAAAAACGCAAAGACAAAGAGATCAAGCGTGAAGAACGCAAGTCAGGTTCTTCGGGCGGCGGGCTCGATAGTATGATAGCCTATGTGGATGAGTACGGGAATATAACCGACACTCCACCGGATCCCACAAAAAAAGAAAAAATAAACGCAAGCAATATTGAAGTCAGCGTGCCAAAAAGAGAAGAGGAAGAAGTTGACCCCATCCGCAAAGGAAGGATTGAGTTCTTCAATGATTCAAAGGGTTATGGCTTCATCAAAGAACTTGAAACCCAGGAGAAATTTTTTGTTCATGTGAATGGACTTCTTGATGAAGTGAATGAAGGTGATAAAGTTACATTTGAACTTGAACGTGGCATGAAAGGCATGAATGCCGTACGGGTGAAAAAAATGTAATTCCAAAAGATTCTTAGCCTTATCATCTATTCCATTTTAAGACTTTAACCCAAATCCTTTTATTTTTCGTCCACCTCAGCCCTACCCATGTTCATCAACCGAATAAAGGCTTTATTTCATCCTGATCGATATCATGGCTGGGGAAAATCAAAAAAATATTTTGAAGGCTGGTTTTACAAAATTGTAAACGCAGCCGAGACTGAAGCCATTGCTATAATACCGGGTATTGCAATGGATGATAATGGCGTAAAACAGGCTTTTATTCAGGTGCTGGATGGCAGAAAAATGACTGCTGTTTATCACAAATTCGATGTAAATGAATTTTCTGCGGAAGCCGGAAAATTTGCAATCAAAATTGCAAACAACTTTTTTTCGAAAGATAGCATTCAAATCAATTTGCCTGACATTCAGGGGATTTTACATTTTGAAAATTTGGTTCCCTGGCCTAACCGATGGTATTCGCCGGGCATTATGGGGCCTTTTTCGTTTATACCATTTATGGAATGCTTTCACGGCATCCTGAGCATGGATCATTCCATTCAGGGGCAACTGACCATTGCGAATGAAACCATTGATTTTACCCATGGCAGAGGATACATCGAAAAAGACTGGGGACATTCATTCCCAAGTGCGTATATCTGGATGCAGACCAATCATTTCAGTCAGCCCGGCATCTCATTGAAAACTTCGGTTGCTAAAATTCCATGGATGGGAAGTTCGTTTGTGGGGTTTATTGCCGGCGTTTGGTTACATGACCGTTTGATTGAATTTACCACCTACAATTTTACCAGACTGCGCAAGTCGTATGCTGATCACAAAAAGGTAGAACTGGTGATGGAGAACAGCCAGCACCGTCTTGAGATTTTTGCCCGCCGTGAAGATGCCACCAATCTTGCATCGCCGCTCTCGGGATTTATGGATGGCCGGATAGAAGAAAGCCTTACTGCCAGCATAGAAGTACTTCTGACTGATAAAAAATACAATAAAGTATTGTTGCACGATACAGGCAGAAATGCCGGTCTGGAAGTAGCCGGTAAAGTGGAAGAAATACTGATAAACACTGAATGATAATAAGGTCATTTAATTTTGATTCATCAAATCCTCTTTTTCGGGCAAGCCTTAAATCCTTCAAATACTGATTTGTGAATTCAATCCTAAACACTATTTCACTTTTTTTAGATATTCATCAAAATCAATACATTGAGTAGTTTTACCATCCTCAGCATCCTGAATTGCCCTTTTGGTTTTCAGGTTGGGCATCTCACTTTCGTCCAAAAAGGAAATAAAACTCAATTCTTTGATAAATTTGAGGAAAGCTTTAGCCGGTTTTGACCGCTCGTTGACAAAAATGATAGCCATATGTTTTTTTTCTACAAAATTAACTATGTTTACAGCTATTTACAAATACATTTGAAATTTATCATTATTTGAATTATGAAACCAGGTTTATCTCCATCCAA
>CAZKCK010000167.1:0-8929 GCA_964550695.1 uncultured Bacteroidales bacterium
CCTTTTTCACCATCCAAAGCTGTCAATAAAATGGCATCAGGAAAACTCTCCTTTATCAATGCCTTTAGTATGATATGAATGTCAGGGATATCGTCAATAAATAAAATTTTGATCCTGTTATTCATGAGCGTTTTATAAAAACCGTTTATAACTATTTTTTGTACTTAACGTACATCAAAGTTAACATTTTTGAAGTGCTTTAAGTATTGATTGTTGTGCCAATTGTAAAATAGAATACTGCACCCTGATCGGGTTGCGATTCAGCCCAGATATCTCCGCCATGTCTTTCGATAATACGTTTTACAGTACTTAATCCTACACCGGTACCCTGAAACTCTTTCCCTGAATGTAATCTTACAAAGGGGTTGAAAAGTTTATCGGCTTTTGCCGAATCAAACCCTGCACCATTATCCTTTACATAAAACACTTTTCTGCCGTAGATTTCAGTTGAACCCACCGATATTTGAGGATGCTCCTTTTTTGAACTATATTTAAAGGCATTGCCCAAAAGATTATCCATTGCGATTTGCATGAGTGATAAATCGGCGTTTACATGCATGCCTTCCTCAATTGTAACAATTGTTCCGGGACTGTTAAATCTTTGTTTTAGATCGGCAACCATTTCCTGTGCCAGTTCTGTAAGATTCACATTAACAGGGTCCAGACTAGCCCGGCCTGCGCGCGAATAGTTTAAAAGGTCAGTTATTAAATGGCTCATTTTATGCGCTGACCTCAGTATCCATGTAAGCTGGGTTTTTGCGTCTTCATTAAATTTTTCTCCATATTCTTCCAGTAAAAGTTCGGCAAACCCTGTAATTCCGCCCAGAGGTGACCTCAGATCATGTGAAACAGTACGGGCAAAAGCATCAAGTTCTTCGTTGGCCGAAATCAGATTGGTATTAAGGGTTTCAAGTTGTAGCTTGGCCTCAATTAATTCGTTGTTCCGGTGAATTGCTGCTTCATAAACTGATAAAAGTAAGTTGAGTATCTGTTTTTTATCGGAGTTAATCTGATATTTGGTTCCCTGAAACATGATTTCGATAACCATATCTCCCACTCCTGAACGGCGCATATCACGGTTAGCCAGAAGATAATGGATTCTCGACAAAAGGTACTGTTCTTCATAGGGTTTGGTGATAAAATTATCGGCTCCGGCCTGTAGCCCTTTTACAATATCGAGAGGATCGCTAAGTGAAGTAAGCAGTATTACCGGAATATCGCGAAGCGCGGGATTGCTTTTGATTTTAGAGCAGAACTCATAACCGTCCATTCCAGGCATAACGATGTCACTGATAATGAGAATAGGCGGGTTGACTTCTGCATGCGCATAAGCTTCAGAGGCATTGCTGAACAGTAATGCATTGATTTTATGCTCATCAAAAAAATGCTGTAGTTTTTTTGCCTGAACCAATGAATCCTCTATGGCAAGTATATGACTGGTGCCCAGCGAAATAGTATATGAAGTATAAGAATTTTCCATTTTTTAAATATTATATATTTTAATTAATTCAGCTACAATATTTTCGGGAGATAAAATCAAAGAGGCACCATTTATCCGGATGGCTTCACCGGGCATACCATGTACAAGTGAGCTGCTCTCATCCTGTGCAATGGTAAGTGCACCCAGATCGCGGAGCATTTTTAATTCTGCTGCTCCGTCCTGACCCATACCGGATAGGAGTATAGCAATAGCGTGTTTGCCGTAAGTAATGGCCAGACTTTTATATAAAAAACTTACCGCCGGTCTTAAGTTGCGTACGGGAGGTTCATGACTGATCAGCGCTATTCCTTCCTCTTTAATCCCAAGATGTGAATCGCCGGGTGGCAGGTAAGCATGACCTGGCAACAGTTTTTCGCCATTACAGGCTATACTCACCGGGATTACTGAGGTTGAATTGAGCCATTCACAAAAGCCTGCGGCAAAATTCTGATCAATGTGTTGTACCAAAACAATTGGTACCGGGATGCGGGAAGGGATTTGGTTTAAAATAGCCTGAATGGCCATAGGGCCGCCCGCTGAAGCTCCTATGGCAATAATCCTGCGGGATACGTTCGGATAATCATGAATATCCGTCTGACGATTAAGCAAGTTTTCGTTATAGGTCTGGGTTCCTGTTTTTTTGCGGATTGGAGATACTTTAATCCCTGCCATCATCTTCAGGGTATTTCTGTAGTTTTTGGCAGATTGGATATATTGAGGATTTCCGGGACCAAAGGGGCGTGGAAGGATGGTGAGGGCACCAGCCTGCAATATATTGAATGACATTGTTATGTCAGAAGAAACATATTGACTGCTGACAATTACAATAGGTACAGGATCGTAATACATTATTTGTCTGGTAGCTTCCAATCCGTCCATAACGGGCATGTTTATGTCCATGCTCACCACATCGGGTTTATACCTTTTAACAAATTCAACAGCCATCTTCCCGTTTTGTACTGTCCCGATTACATTAAAAAGGGGATCTTCGGACAGGATACCTTTCAGCAAGCCCATTGCGGTTAAGCTGTCTTCAACAAGCAATACGTTTATTATATCCGTCCTCATAGTATGTGTTTGTTTAAATTATAGCAAGCGTTTCATTTGAAATTTATATAAGCCGGTTTATAGTTTCAACCAGATTGCTTTGTTCGAAATTGCTTTTTACAATGTATGCATTGGCACCGGCTTCCATACCCCGCTGTTTGTCGAAATCTGAGCTCAGTGCAGTAACCAGTACAACCGGAATATTTGCAAAGCGTACATTATTTCTGATTTTCAGGGTTAGCTCAAATCCGTTCAGGTTGGGCATTTCAACGTCAGATACAACAAGATCATAATCATCAGTTTGTAAAAGCTGATAAGCATCAAGGCCGTCAATTGCCGTTTTTACCTGAAAACCGGCTGTTTCAAGAATGTTTCTGAGCAAGGTGCGTGAGGTTATAGAATCTTCTGCAACCAGTATTTTTTTGACTGAAATTCCAGTTTGTTCTTCATCCTTTGATTGGATGGTATGGTCATAAGCCTTTGCAGAAACCGCCGAATCGATGAGTTCCGGCACGCTTATAATCGGAATAACCTGACCATTCCCCAATACTGTAGCACCTGCAATATTTTTAACGTGAATCAGTTGCGGACCTAGATCTTTAACAATTCCTTCCTGTTCGCCCAGTACCTCATCAACAATAAATCCAATTTTGCTATGGGCCACTGCAAGAATGAGGACGGGTAACAACTGTCCGGTTTTGCTCTTTTTCCGGTCAGGAATACCTAAAACACCATTCAGACTTACCAAAGCAATGCTTTCACCGTGGAGGGAAACAAAAGGCCTTGATTCTGCGTATCTGATATCTTCAGGATGAATCCTGATGGCCCGTTCAACAGAAGTGGTTGGGATGATGAATTGCTGATCGCAAACCTTCACCAGAACTCCTCTGAAGGTTGAAAGAGTGATAGGTAAAGTAATTGTAAATAAAGTTCCCTGATCAGGTTTTGTTTCTACATTGATATTCCCACCCATTTCGTTAACCGTATCTGACACGATTGCCATTCCGAGCCCTCGGCCACTGAGGTCTGTAATAAACGGGCTTGTTGAAACGCCAGATCTGAAAATAAAGGAAAGAATTTCGTGCTCATTCATGCGTTCAATCGCATCACTGGTCGAAAGACCCGCCTTAATGACATGTTCGGTTAGCTTCTTTTTGTTTATTCCGCATCCGTCATCGCTGATTTTAAGCACAATTTGCCTTCCGGTTTCCTGCGAAATGTGGATTGCAATGGTACCGGCAGATGTTTTGCCCTTATTGAGCCGTTCGCTTTTTGTCTCTAATCCATGGTCAATACTGTTTCTGATCAAATGAATCAGGGGGTCTTTCATTTTTTCAAGTATCCTGCGATCAATTTCTGTTTCGGCACCATGAATTGAAAGTTCTATTTCTTTGTCAAATTCTTTCCCCAGGTCCCGTACAATTTTTGGTACGATATCGAGTAGTGATGAAAACGGGAAAAGAAGCGTTGATTTGATATCAAACAACAAATCATCAACCATACGCGAAAGGTTGCGGTGGTATTGATTCAGATCGCGTTGAAGTGCTGCCAGATGGCCGGGGTCGGATTTTTGAAGTTCATCAATAAAATAGCCAAGCGTTGCTTTTACCGAAATAAACTCTTCAGCTTGTATGAGCAGTGCTTCGAGTTTAGCGGTAGAAATTCGTACTGTATCTTTTATTAACTGTTTATCAGTTACTATCGGTTCTGGTTCTGTCAACACAGGTTCCGGTAGTGAGATTTCTGTTTTTTGTTCAGGGGGTTGTTGATAAGATACGGTAACAGGCTGATTATTTGTTTTCGGAGCAATATAACCAACCTTGACCATGTTTTCGATAGCTTTTAACAATGGCAGATAAACTCCTGAGCTGATGCTTTTTTGCTTTGAATCGATTTCTGACAGCATTGTATTCAAAAAACCGACTCCTTTGTAAACAAGCTCAAACAGAGAAGGATTCAAAAATAATGTGCCCTGCTTAAGTTGCTGTAAAACACTTTCCATTGTCTGGCAAATCCGTTCAATATCCAGTTGGTTTACAGCACGGGCTGCGCCTTTCAGGCTATGGAATTCTCTAAAAGTAGTTTCAATAATTTGTTTGTATACTTCTGGCGGAGGTTGTTTTTCCAACTTCAGCAACCCATCTGTAATGGCAAACTGATGTTCGGCTGCTTCTGTTTTAAAATCAGCAAGTAATTCACTCAAAAATGCATCCTGCTTATTGCCCACGTTTCTTTAGAATTTGAATTTTTCAATTACCGCTTTCAGCTTCTGACCCAGTTCGTTGAGGTTATGCGCTGCAGTCTGTGTTTGATGTGTGCCAATCACATTTTGTTCACTGGCCAGCTTAATGTTCTCCATGGCTGGTACAATCTGATCCATTCCTGCCATTTGTTGCTGACTTGATGCAGAGATCTGAATAACCGACTGAGCTGCATCATTTACAGTTTCGGCCAGAATGTCAATCATTTCGCCGCTCTGACGCGCAAGTAGGTTCCCGTTATCAACCGCTGCATTACCCTGCTCAGTAGCTATCACCGTCATATTCATGCCTTTTTGGATTTCGTTCAGGATTTCTTTTACCTGTGCGGTTGCTTTCTTTGATTGTTCTGCCAGACTTCTGATTTCCTGAGCCACAACTGTAAACCCGCGTCCGTGTTCACCGGCTTTGGCAGCTTCTATTGCTGCATTAACTGCTAAAAGATTCGACTGATCGGCTATGTCATTTACTGATGCTGTAATTTCGCCAACCGAACGATTTTGTTCAGAAAGTTTCATTACACTGGCTGAAATTACCTTCATCTGTTCGTTGATGCGATTCATTCCGTCAATAGTCTGTTGCACGGCTTCTTTGCCTTTTTCAGCGGCATCTGATGCACGATGGGAACTCTCAAGAACTGACTGGGCTTTTTGAGTGGCCAACATTGCTGTCTGGCGTATTTCTTCAACGGTCACGGTGGTTTCAGATACCGCAGTGGCTGTTTCTGTTGCTCCGGTTGCTACTTCGGTAACGGTAGTAAGAATTTCGGAAGCAGAGGTTCCCAAAATAGCCACTCCTTGCTGAATTTCAGTTGAAATACGTCTTAGCATATTTAGGATCCACCATATCAGAATGATTGAAATAAATATCAGAATGGATCCAATAATAATCATATTGGTCAGATTGTTTTGTACAAGCGATTTGTTATCAGCTTCAATTTTTGTAACTTCATCATTAAGGTCCTTATCAAGTATTAAAATATCACTCCTTATTTTATCATATAGTGGTCCCTGAATATTTAATGAATATTCCAGTGCAGCATCAATTTTTTTATCCAAAATCATTTCAATCTGATGCTCACGATTTTGCCTAAAAGTTGCCAACAAGGCTTTGATTTCTTCAAAAAGACTTGCTTCTGCCGGAAATTCTTTTATGCTTTCGGCTATGATTAACATCAATTGATTGGTTTCAGTAATTCTTTCTTTTAACTCTTTTAACGTTACATCACGGGTAGTTTCATTTTTCGAAATAATTGCCTGGAGCATCAGGGCACGCATTCGGTTTTCTTCTGAACGTAACTCAGTGAGGGTATGTGTCAGAGTCAATGTTATAATCAGCCTTTCCTGTGATTTATTGATTTTATCGATGCTCGAATATGATTGGATTACAATTACAACGATGGCCATAATAATAATTCCAGTCCCCAATAAGAGCCGTGTTCTGGTAGTGAGATTTGATAAGAGTTTCATAATTAATGGTTCTAATAATTATTATTTAAAATTTCTATTTTTGATTAACAAGAATTCCATGATCTGAAAGCAATCGTTCGCCATCAAGTATAATCATACCGTCAGGGGTAATCCCTTTGATAAACTCAGCACCTTTGCCTTTTAATGTTGCGGGTGGCTTGCTTAGCAAATTTTCTGATATTTTAAGCGTCCCGCAAATAGCATCTGTAATGATTCCAAATTCCATCCCGTTGTGACTCAGAATGATTGCCTTATTAAACTCTGTGATGCCTTTGGTAACAAGTCCGAGAAAAACTTTCAGGTTCACAATAGAAACTATTTTACCGCGCACATTTGTAACACCTGAAATAAAAGCCGGAGCACCCGGAATTGGGGTTAATTCTTTTAACAGTAATACTTCAGTAATTAATTGGTTATCGATTCCATAGCGTTCGTAAGAGAGGTCAAATGCAACAACATTTAACAATCTTTCTTCAAAATCGATGGTTTCGTTTTTTTTGATTGCGAGCTGAGAAGCCCTTTCTTTCAGTATTTCTTCATTTGATTTCATAATATGGTTATTTAGAAGAACCTACTAACATAAGGATGCTGCCTGCTGTAAGGCCACCAGCATTTTCAAGAATCGAATTTTCATCCATATTTGCCAACAGTTTTCTTACATTTCCAAAATGTCTTTGCGTACCTTCTGCATTGTTGGTATTTTGGTATACATTGCCTAACAGCAAATGTGAAAGGATGTGAGATGGGTCAAGATAAAGGGCGCGTTTCAACATCAGTTCAGCTTCTGTAAACTCCTTGGTTTCAACAAGAATAGTCGCAATGATATAATATAATCCTGCATTGAGATTGTTAAGTTTCAGAAGTTCTGTTCCCTTTTTTATGGCTTCATTATAACGTCCGAGATTTGCAAGTGATTTCACCCACAATTCCAACATGGATTGTTCATCTTCTGTTGGTTTGGGATTGTTGCTGCAAAAATCCGCACAAGCCTGATATTGCTTTCTTTGATAATATGTTTTGGCAATATGCAACAGATTTTCTTGTTTGGGTTCCTTAACCGGTGCATTCTTCGGTTGTACTTTTTGAACCGTTTTTTCAATTGTTGGTTTTGCAGTTATTTTGTTTTTAACCGGTGGAATTTTGTTGGGAATATTATTTAATGAGCTGGTTATAAGTGTATTTCTTTTTTCTGTTTTGCGATATACAATGCTTTTATCGTACTGTATTTTATTGAACAGTTGAAAATTTTCATCGCTCAGTTCTACCGGGCTGGTAATGAACCAACCTCCCGGATTTAATGCATCGTAAAACTTTTGTCCGATAGCCTTTATAAGATCATTCGAAAAATACATCAATACATTTCTGCAGAAGATAATATTCACTAAACTGAGATGCAATTGTAAGGCAGGATATTGATTTTCAGCGAGGTTAAGATGTGCGAATTGAACCATATTCATAACTTCAGGTGCAATCTGCCATCCTGTTTTTACCTTGCTGAAATAGCGGGATTTAATATTTGCGGGTGTATCGCGGAAGGACCAGTTGCTGTATACCCCGTTTCTGGCTTTTTCGAGATAGGTACGGTTGATGTCGGTTGCAATGATGCTGATGTTCCAGTTCCGGATTTCCGGAATTGTTTCCAAAAGGATCATCGCCAGTGTATAAGGTTCTTCGCCTGTGCAACAACCTGCGCTCCATATTTTTAAAGTCTGGTTTTTGCCATATTGTTCAACAACGATCTCAGGGATTATTTGTTTTTGAAAAGCCTCCAGTAAAGTTTTGTCTCTATAAAAATAAGTTTCGCCAACAGTTAAATAATTGGTTAAAGTATCCAGTTCCAGGGTTGTAAAATTTCCACCCTCAAGCCAACGGTTTATATTTTCAAAATCGCTGCCCAAACCGAGTTCTTTAGCAGCAGAAATCAGTCCTCTTTCCAAATCTTTCCACCTGCTCTTTGGATAGTGCAATCCAAGAAGTTTTGAAATCCGAATGCTTGTTTCACCTAAAATTTTATCGTCGAGCATATTAAACCCGGATTAAGGATTTTCAACTTGAATAACATTATCAAATTCAATTGTTTCTTCAGCCAGAAGAAACTTATCGATATCATAAATCAGAATCATGCCATCATTCGTGCGCAATGCACCAGCAGCTTCTATTCCCTGATTCAGGAACCCGACAGGATATACTTCATCTTCACTTGTTGATATTACACCTTCCGTTTCGTCGGCTACAATTGCCAGGCGCCTTTGAGATGTTTTAGCAATTATATAAACCTGTTCGGCAGAAATCATTTTATCAGTGAGGTTCAGACGGTATCTGAGGTTTATCACCGGTAATATTTCACCATGGTAATCAATTAAACCATGAAAAACCTGCGGGGCATTCGGCACCTGAGTCACGGCAACAGCCCTGATGACTCTTTCGATACAATTCAAAGGGAGGGCAAGACGAACCTCATCTATTCGGAAACAAACAATTTCTAAAATACCGGAGGCCATAAGTGTGAATTTTGGATAAAGGTATGCAGTAAATTGCATTTTTCCAAAAGAAAAGAGCATGAAATTTACAAATTGTTGACTAATTTGTATTTAGGACCTTGCGCGTGCTGCAAGCAAAGAGTCAGCAACAACAAGTGCCGCCATTGCTTCTACCACGGGTACAGCCCTTGGTAC
>CAZKCK010000168.1:0-8927 GCA_964550695.1 uncultured Bacteroidales bacterium
CATACTGAGGGACTCAAAGCCACAACTCAACATACTGATGAATGGTTATCCAGCGTTAAAAGTTACAGACCTGAACACGGTACTATTATCATCGGGCCTCTTGCAGAGCATTCATTTGAATTTCTAAAGACTGTTACATTCTGGGTAAATCCTGATCAGTTGAGTACACTTCTGATTGGTGCCCAATATCATAATGGAGCCGAAAACACAACTCCGGTTATGGCTCCTTTTGGATCAGGATGCGGGCAATTGCTGCCGCTTTTTGATGATTATTCACAACCCCGCGCCATGATCGGTGCCACCGATATTGCTATGCGCCAGCATCTTCCTCGTGAAATTATGGCTTTTACAGTCACACTGCCAATGTTTGAAAGACTCTGCAGCCTGAATGACCAATCGTTTCTTTTTAAACCTTTTTTCAACAGGTTGAAAGGAGCCAGAGGTGGTAAACTGAATTAAATCAAATACTTACGACGAAGTCAATGGATTGATGCTTTACAAAAAAGGAAGTATCCAGACTACTAATGGTCCTACAATAATTAAATAACCATAGCACCTATAAAAACGGCATAATAAATTTTACCATAGCACGATTCAGGTTAATTTTGCGTTAGTTTTGATGGCAATATTTCAATGCCCCCAAATCTGAATAAAATCTTTAGTCGGAATAAAACTGTTGTGTTATGAAAAGAATTCTTAAAATAGCCGGAATTGTAGTGCTTGTGTTTGTTTTGGCATTGTTTGCAACTCCATTTTTATTTAAAAATCAGATTGTTACCTTTGTTAAATCACAAGCCAACGACAATCTGAATGCCAAAGTTGATTTTGGTGATTTCAGTCTGGGGCTTTTCCGGAGTTTCCCTGATTTTAATCTAGGGATCAGCAATTTAAGCGTGATAGGTACCGGAAAATTTGAGGGTGATACACTGGCCAGTATTCCGGATTTACGCCTTTCATTCGATCTGGTAAATGTATTTAAAGGAAAATATGAGATAAAAACCATCAGCATCAACCATCCCCGCTTTAATCTGAAAGTACTTGCCGATTCAGCTGCCAGTTGGGACATTGCGAAACCTGCTGACGCCAAACAAACGACCGCCAGTGGTGAATTCCGGGTTTCGCTTCAGAAACTCAGCATCAGCAATGCAAATATCGTGTATGATGATAAACTCCTTGCTTTTTATATGATGGCGGAAGGATTGGACCATTCGCTGAGCGGTGATTTTACGGCAATAGCCACAAGCCTGAAAACCAAAACGTTCATCCGTGCCCTGACAATGGATTATGGCGGAGTTCGCTATTTAAACAAAACCGAAGCAGAAGCCACTGCTGCAATTGAAGCAAACCTCGATAAATTTATTTTTACATTCAGCGACAACGAATCCCGAATCAACCAGCTCTCATTCAGTTTTAACGGCTCATTCGGAATGCCAGCCGAAGGATATGATATGGACCTGACTTTCAAGACTTCCAAAACCGAATTCAAAAACATGCTTTCTCTAATTCCGGCTGTTTACAGCAAGAATTTCAGCGATATAAAGACTTCGGGCAACATGAGTGTTGATGGATTTGTAAAGGGTCATTATTCAGATACAGAGCTGCCTGCATTCGGAATAAGCATCGAAGTAAGCAATGGAATGTTTCAATATCCATCGCTACCCGCCTCAGTTTCTGCAATCACGGCCACTGCAGTGATTTCAAATTCGGGTGGCAGTGCTGACAACACCGTTATCAACCTGAAAAAACTGCACATGGAACTTGCCGGAAATCCGGTTGAAGCAAGCCTCTATGTGAGCACCCCTGTTTCCGATCCATCCATCAAGGCTGCCCTCAAAGGAATGATTAATCTTGCTGATGTAAAAAAGTTTTATCCGCTTGAACAGAATCTTACGGGAGTTTTCAGTGCCGATGTGCTGCTTGAAGGTAAAATGTCATCCGTTGAAAAAGGGAAATATGATGAATTTAAAGCTGATGGAAGTCTGAAAATCAGTGATTTTATTTTAAAAGGAACCGACAAAAGCAAGGATATGTTGATTCCGGAAGCTATTTTGAACTTTAGTCCGGGTTCCCTTGAATTGGCAAAGTTCGACTTAAAAACCGGAAGCAATGATTTTTCGGCCAGCGGAAAAATCACCAACTATCTTGGGTATATGTTTAAAAAACAGGTGCTGGCCGGCAATCTCATTACCCATTCAAATCTGATGGACCTGAATGAACTGATGCAGGGAAACAGCTCTGAAACCGATGGAAAACCAGCAGATACTACTGCAATGCAACTGATGAAAGTTCCTGCAAATATTGATTTTACAATGGAATCGACCTTTGGCAGACTGGTGTATGATAAACTCGACATGAAAGATGTTAAAGGTATTATAGTGATAAGAGATGAAACCGTGACCCTTAAAAACCTTTCGATGAATGCACTGGGAGGCCAGATGACGCTCACCGGCAGCTACTCTGCCAAAGATCCGCTAAAACCTGTGTCAGCTTTTACCATGGATATGAAATCGGTGGATATTGCCCAAACTACTGCAGCATTTGAAAGCATTGGTAAAATGATTCCCATCGCCAAAAAACTTTCAGGCAATGTGAGTGCCAAACTGGACCTCAACTCTACCCTCGATCAGCATATGATGCCGGTCATCAGTAGCCTGCGCTCGGGCGGTCAGCTCGAAACCAGTCAGATTCTGGCCCAGAATGTGAATGTGCTCGATAAACTGGGCGATGCACTTAAAATGGAAAAACTCAAAAAATTGACGGTGGCACCTGCAAAACTGAATTATCTGATTCAGGATGGCAAACTGATGGTGAAACCCTTTGACCTGAAAGTGGGCAATTTTGCTGCTACCCTTGGGGGAACCACCGGCCTCGAAAACCAAAGCCTGGATTATGACCTGAACCTGAAAATTCCCAGAGCTGAATTCGGAAGTGCAGCCAACAGCGTACTCAACGGACTGATTTCACAGGCCAATCAAAAGGGCCTGAATGTTTCGGCAGGTGAGATGGTGAATATCGCTGCCAGGATAACCGGTACTGCCAAAGACCCGAAAGTGAGTACCAGTCTTGCCACGGCGGCCGGAGGAGTTGCTGCTGATCTGAAGAAGAAGGCTGAAGAAGAATTCAATAAGCAGAAAGCGGAACTCGAAGCCAAAGCAAAGGCAGAAGTTGAAAAGCAGAAACAACTTGCCGAAGCCAAAGCCAAAGAACAGGCTGATAAGCTGAAAGCCGAAGCCGAAAAGCAAAAAGCGGCACTGGAAGCAAAAGCCAAATCACAGGCCGATTCATTAAAGAAAAAAGCCAATGATGAACTGAAAAAGAAACTGAAAAAGTTTTTTAACAATAGAACAGGGGTTTAACAGATGCTACGGATTTGCACTGTTATGTTTCTTTTGCAATAGATAATTGCCGCAATTTTAAAATAAAATTACAAATTTGCGGCAATTATTTTCGTTTCTTCGCTTTTGGTCAGCTTTGAGATGTTCAGTCAGGATTACTTCGAAATGAGTTGTAATATTTATCCAGACCATATACAAGGCCTGCAAAAATCATCACAAACAGAAATGCTGCAAAACCGGATTCTAAATGTAAAACAATGGATGCAAGGTTGTTGGGATTGAAATTGCCTTTCATTATATTGGGCAATACCGTTTGAAACAGCGGATATTTCACATCGGAGGGTACCGAATAGACCACTGTAAACTTCGCCAGGAAATTAATCAGCAATCCCAAACCCGCAATGGAAGCAAAAACCGGTAATCTTAGCTTTCGTTTGCTCAACAGCAGGACACCTTCGTACATCCACAAAATGCCTATGGTTGTCAAATGCCGAGGCCCCCAGCACCAACCACCCCACCACATTTGATAAGAAGCAATAAACAGTACAAAAATCACACTGCCGATAAACAGGTAGTTATTGGTTAATATCTTTACAGACTGTATTTTAACCTGCGAGGCGAAATAATATAAAAACAGAATTAACATCGGGGCGTAGAACAGAATACCGCGGTACTGGCTGAAAATCAAACCCCACAAAGCTTCAGGTTTGGGAAGTGCAAACCCGTAACTGTCTTTCATAAAGGCATAATCCTGCGAAACAAACTTATACAGCATGGTAAACGGGCTGCCTGTAAAATACGCATTGTAAACCATGATAAAAATGAGCGAAGGCACAATCCCGGCAGCATACATGAAGGCGGAACGAGGTTTCTCCCTGAACCAGACTTGCGCAAACCAAATTGCACCAATCAAAGCCAGCGGATAATCAGAAATAAAACCCAACCCCAGCAACAATCCCGAAAGCATGAATTTCTTGTCATTCAGCAATATATAGCTTCCCAATAACAATCCTCCGGCAAACAGATGCCCGAAGAAGGTGCCGCTGAATACAAATATAAATGAACCATAAAACGGCAGCATGGCCAGCAGCACCGGTGAAATGCCTTCAGAAACTGCAGACTTGTTTCTGGTCAAAGCCTTAAAAGTAAGTGTAACAATGAATGCGAAAACCAGACTGCCGCAGATAAATCCACCAACAGCATACACCGCCGGACTATAATAACTACCGTTGGTGTTGGGCAAAACGCCAATGCTTTTCAGCACACCAGCAAACGGCAAAACCACAAGGGCAGGAAGCGGTGCCTTGTCGGTGTAATAATGAGGTGCCACATAGCTTTTATCACCCGTAAGTTTCTGGTATTTATCAATCTGAAAATTGCCCTGCTCAAGATATGAAACGATTGGCAGCACGCGTGAAGTGGTGTTGTCATTGGCCCAAAGATCGATGTAATACGACGCCAGAAAGAGGTTGACAATGAAAAATAATATAATGAATATTGTTGTGGAATGTTTGATTCTGATCATCTGGAACTGATTGAAAGAAATTGTCATAATAAAAACACTGCAAGATAAAATTAATCCATTAAAGTTGTACTAAATACTGCTTTTGGGGTAATGAAAATGCGAAAATAATTATATATTAGCATTCGATTTATTAACAACTGAATGATTTATGATAAACAGAATTAGTAATTATAGATCAGTTATTTATATAACAATTGCAACTATCTCAATTATCAGCATTATAGTGCTGCATGGCTGTGAATACGAACCGGAAGGTGAATACAATGCACCGGTTTCACCACCGGCCTGTCCTGAAAGTAGCTTAGAATTAACACCAGGCGTTGATACCATTGATGTTCTCAGTGCTGAAGAGTGGGTTTATCTCAGTTTATCTGACCTGAAAGGGAATATTGGTATTGTGAAAGTACAAATTGATGAATTAACACCGAATACCTATGGTTTTCATCCTGATTCCACTTTTGAAATCAGACTTAAAATAGCAGATTTAGCGCAAGGATACCATTCATTGAACATCTATGCCGAAATACCCGTACAATCTCAAAGCCTTGGGGGTAAACTGATTGGTGAATCATGGTACGTTCATTACAGTTGGGTTTTAAATGTAGTAGTTGAACCCGAAATTCCAGAATTCACATTCTGGGGTTTTAAGGATGGAAAACCTGTGTTAGAATGGTCAAAATGGAAATACAACCGTTTTAGTAGTTATTCGTTATCCTGTTATGACTGTCCGGAAATCCACGACATTGATTCAACTTCCTTTTATTTTAAAGGGTATAATGGCTCAGGTCCCTTTTTTGAACTTAGAACCTTTGTAGCTTCTGGCAATGGATTTAAAGCACAGCGTATCTCATTCCCGGATTTTGAAGTTCCCTGTCAGGTTTCGGGAACAGGGGATGATTTTTGTTTTAATTGGGAAGTACCCCCGTATTATAAAAATTTGGCCGGTTATGAAATAAAAAACACAACGCCTGGTTACGAATTGTTAAGTATTGACAACGTCTTTCAAACATCTTACAATTATACTGACGCCCTGTTTGGGAAGGTTTACAATTTTAAATTCACAACAATCAACAAATATACTTCCTACCACAGTCAACCTATAGAACTACCGCAAATCAGCCTTGGGGAATATACACCATCCTTCAGCCAGTTTTTAACGTCATCTACTTGTTTTTGCAGCATTTACAAAGACAGCATACGATGTAACAATATCCAAAACAATACGCTTCTGGGTAGTAGAAAAATGGGGGGATACATTGAATATAGCGGCATTTCCTTTAATGGGTCGAATATAATAGCTATTGCAAACTATAAAGTATATTTAATAGATGGCCCGGGGCTATCCAGCATTCATGCAGCAAGTTATACCAGCTTTGGATTTTCTGAACCCAAAAGATGCGATGTGAATGATCAAAAAATCGCCGTTTTCTGTGAGAATCAAAAAATTATTGTTTATGATTTCAATACATCATCTTATGTCACAGGTTCTTTTAATATCCCTGTAGGCCAGGTAATACTAAACAACAAAAACTGGTTTATCATCGGCCATACGATTTACAAATTTATAGATCAGCATATAAATATAAGCGCAACGCTGCCAAATACATTCGTATTGGACTTTTTACCTGAAAATGATGACTACCTTGTGACTTTGTCTGATAATAAAATCAGCATTATTGATATAACCAATTTAATGGTCATCAACGAAATACCATTTAATTATGATAAATTTTACTCCTTTGACCAGGTTTCAGGCCGCATTTTATTTTCAAAAGATGGATATCTTAAAACAATTTCTATACATGATGGGTCAATTGAGGGGGCCTTGCAGTTTTATGATTCACCTGACGTAAGTTACAGGATTGCCGGCAATTATATTCATTCTACGGTCAAAACATGCAAAAAATACAAATAATGAAGCAATTAAATTTATTAATAATCATCCTGTTCTATACACTTACTCAGGAAGCAATTGCTCAGCATATTAAAGTTGCTGGAGGTGTTGGCATTGGATTTTATAACTTAAAGGAATACAGAAACCTTAATGACAATACTTTGGCGGCACTTCCTGTTCAGGGTCAAATAATTAGCAATTTCCCAGGAAGAATATTCCCTGAAGCGGCTATTGTTTATGAGACACCTTATAAAAACCTTGCTAAAATTGCTTTGAATTGGTCATTTCATTCAACAGGCTCCCGGGTTTCATACACTGATTATTCGGGTAGCTACCTTTTTGACCAAACAATTACTTTTTCAAATATTACAACCGAATTCGGGTACCGGCTTTATAATTATAATTCTTATGATTTACTTCTGAATGCAGGTTTGGGAATCCAGAGCGGAAAATATAAAAGCAATGAAAATATCGACCTATATGGCATAAATTTTAAAAACGAAGAAATTATAAGCAATTTTATTGTCTTAAATAGTCTGGTATTGGCTGAATTTATACACCACAGCAACTATTTAAATTATGGTTTCAGGCTTGGTTACCATTACCCTTTGTTTGAATTGGTAGTTGAAAAAAGCTCAGCTCCAAAACCTCAGTCTGCTGGAATAAGGTTCAGTGTCTGTGTCGGCTACAGAATATATTAACCTTATAATTAACTGCATACCCAGTTAAAAATTGCTGTATTTTGCAATTATCACTTCTATTCAATATTTGTTTTATCGTAAAATTTGTCGTCAGCCCATCTCTGTGGGTTGGTCGTAATATATTCAGCAATGCGCTGGTATTCGGCATTATCCCTGATAATGTGCTCGTAAAAACGTTCCTGCCATGCCATGGCAAACCCTAAACGGTTGGCATGTTTGGTCACGGCGGATTTGTATGAACCGACAATTGATGAGACGGAATTTTTGCCGATATTTTGAAACCGTTGTTGTCCAATTGTTTGTTCGTCGGTTGGTTGTGATGGTTGCGTTAATCCGGGTGGTTGTAGAGACAGGGCATGCCCTGTCTCTACAACCGCACCAATTGGTACAACCGGAATAATATCGTTTCCTATATCATTTCCATTATCATCGTCAATACCGTCACCATCGAAACCATCACCATCTGCATTGTTTTCAAAATACCAATCCAAAATCAAAATTCCGTGAATATGGTTAGGCATTACCACAAATTCACCCAAAACAACATTTTTTGCATGGTTTTTAATTTCATGCCAAAATACATCGGCCAAGATTCCTGCACTCGATAATTTAATCGTTCCATCAGAAATTTCCCCAAAATAATGTTCACGGTTTTTTGTACAGATGGTAATAAAATAGGCACCACCCCAGCGGTAATCCCAATTTTGCAGCCGTGCGGATGGTATACGGTATTTATTTTGGAATTTAATCATACGTCATGTACAATTTTTTCAGGTTCAGGGGTCTCATTTTCAATGCCCGGATATTTGCTTTTAGTTTGGCCAAATTTAGCAAAATTGCACTATCCCGTCAAAAAACTAAATTTCAAATTCCGGTATCTTGCCGGTTGGCATGCAATCGTGTAATTGGTAGTATCTACTATTGTGGTTATTAACCTGAAAACCTAAATCGTGCTGAAATCAACAAATGAATCATCTTTGGTGGGTTTGTTTATGGTTTAAATATGATTAGGTATTTATGGCAGCATCACAGCTACAAACCCTGCCGCGTTGTTATCGAGGATAATCATATCGAGGGCATCAATGCTCCCATCACCGTTAATGTCTTCCGGAATATAACCACCTCCAAAAGCAGCAGCCTGATTGTCAACGGGAATCATATCAAGCCCGTCTACCACGCCATCCTGATTTACATCGCCTCCAAAAATAACATAAATCCCCGAAATCTCTTTCATATTGGAACCGAAGGCTTTAGTTGCATTCTCAGTAAAATCATAAGCAATACTGCCCCCGGAAAACGAAACCGGTTCAGAAGTCCATGTTTCAAGGTGGTTACGGTTATGCACGGCTATAAAATAATCTGAATTGTAAGTGCCCGGAACATCACACAGGGCAGTACCATTGGCATTAAGCTCTACTCCGGTTAGGGTTACGAGGGGAGTGAATGGAGACGTACCCTGATGCAACACAATA
>CAZKCK010000169.1:0-8893 GCA_964550695.1 uncultured Bacteroidales bacterium
CATAGGCTTTGTTTATTGAATTAGAGATGAATTTTTAAATAAAAAGGGGAAGAGGAATAACCCTCTTCCCGATATATTGTTTTAAGGAAGTATAGCAGCAATAAATAAGGTTGAGTTGTTATCTGCAAGAATGAGGTCTAAAGCATCCACTGCTCCGTCACCATTTAAATCTGTAGCCAGATAACCTCCGGCAAATGCAGTGGCATCATTGTCAACAGCAATTAAATCGAGGGCATCAACGCTTCCATCTGTATTGGCATCACCACCATAAATCACAAATGCACCTGACATTTCTTTGAGGTTATCGCCAAAAGCTTGTCCGGCAGCAGTTGTAAAATTGTAGCTGATGGTACTTCCTGAAAAATCAAGAGGATCGATGGTTGTGGTTTCAACACTGTTACGGTGTTTTACAGTTACATAATACGAGCCGGAGAAAGATGAGGGAACTGTAATTGTGGCAGTTCCGTCGGTATTCAGATCTACATTGGCAGCAGTATGTTCAATGGTGGCATAAGCCGTTGCATTATGCAATTCAACAGTAATCTGGTCAGCAACAGTGCCTGGATACTGATCTCCGGCTTCGCCCTGAGCTTTATTCATTCCACTTCCGTTAAACAGACCTTCGAGGAAAACAGTAAGATTCAGGGTTTTATCAGATGCGGTGCCTTCACCCGTGAAGTTTCCGAAAGAAGTAAGCGCGGTAGCTGTTAGCTGATGGAGTGTAGTATTGGCAGGATTGTGTGTTGCAAAAGTAAATGGCGGATTCATCTGTATACAGAAAAGACTTGCTTCAGTTCCAATAACATCTGCTGGTAAATAGTTAAATTCTGCATCACAGGCAAATTCAGTTATCCCATAAGAATTAACGCTCCAGTAACGGTTCAGATAGCTGGGAGTCATTCCGTTCCATGCAGAATTTGAGAGCTTTACGGTTGCAATTGCACCGCCTGCAAATGTACCAGCGGTAAAGTTCAGAGTAACCGGACTGTATTCTGCTGTAACGGTATTGTCTCCAACCGGGAATGTAAAACTGCCGGTAGCTGTAAATATTTTTCCAAGCTGCCCGTTGTTTGTAGCAACAATCATGTTCGAAGCCGAAGGTGTGCCAGTAATTGTTGCAGCAGCTCCAAGTGTAAGGAATCCGTTGCCAAGTGTGAACAACCCATTGGTAAGGCTAAGAACACCATCAATTGACATATCGCTTCCGAGTTCTATACCGGCAGTATTGTTGATGTTTAGTGTTGTTGCAGCATTGCTTGTGATTGACCCGCCACCCGAGATTGTTTGCAGGCTGGTTCCGTTCAGATTAACACTGCTGGCAGCAGCGGGGGCAAAGTTCAGTACTGCGCCTGTAGCCACATAAATATTCCCTTTAATTTGATGAAGACCTGTTGCGGGGCCTGTAACTCCATAGTTTAAAGTTCCGTTTGTGATGGTTAAGTTGTCAATCGATAATGGATTTGTTCCGGTTGTGTTTAAAATAGCCAGGGGAGCATCAATTTCAAGATTCGCATAAGTTCTTCCCGAGAATGAGGGGGTTAAATTAGCGGCAATTTTATAGAGACTTCCGGTCTGGAATACAACGACACTACTCGTTCCGCCTGCTCCAAAAGGATTGCTGCCGCTTAAAGCTAAATATGTTGATCCGCTTGCAAAAACAATGGAGTTCAGGTTCGTTGTTCCAAAGGCATTGCTGCTGAACCCTGTTCCGGCTGTAAACATAGCTCCGCTGTTAAAGGTTACTGCACTGGCATCGGCTGCAGTTAATTTATGTGCGGCAGCACTGTAAACCACGTTACCGCTGACACTTCCTGTTGCACCGGTAGCAAGGCTGATGGTAAGGGCATTGGTTCCGCTTACATTCAGCATACATCCTGCAGGAACATCCAGATCCGTTCCCGCTAGTCCACCTATTGCCAGTGTTCCGGTTGCTGCGGCCTGCAAAGTAAGATTGGTATTGTTGCTGAGTACCAGTTTGCCAATTGGTTGTGCAATTACACCTGTGGCAATTGTTGTAGCACCATTGTCAAAAATAAGAATATCATTATAGGCCGGAATCTGACGTTCGGGAGTCCAGTTGGTGGAGGTAGTCCATACAGCAGTGCCGGTTTGATTCCAGGTATAGGTTACAGGAGGTTGATCCTGTGTTGTGGCACTTGCCTCAGGGGTACCAAGGCCGGTTTTGTAATTGATGGCTGTTCCCGTATTTGTATAGGGATAAATTTTGAAATAGTATGTGGTATTGGGTGTGAGGCCGGTAAAGGTATAAGCCTCTACACCAAAGGCAACATTCTGAACAAGAAGTGAATTGGTTTCGGGCGTACCATCGGCAGGATCCACAATAGCAGCAAAGCTGGTTGTGCTACCTTTAATCAGGTAACTTTCTGGCAGAACCGGACCAGTGGCGTCTGTCCACGAAAGTGGAATGGTAGTAATGGTGGTTGTTCCTGCAGTAAAACCAGTGGCATTGTTGCTGGGTTCAGCCAAAACACCTGTGCCGCTGACGGCTACGTTCTGGGTGGTGGCTCCGGAACTCACATGCGTTATGTCGCCTGAATAAGCCTGAATAAGTGTGGGTGTAAAACGTACATAAATGGGGGTGCTTGCAACGGTATTCGAAACCGGGATAAGAGTAATAGGGTTGGTGGCTACAAAACTGCCACCTGTTCCTGTTGAAATCTCGAAACCTGCCGGCGGGGTAATTACAATGTTTCCTGTTAAGTAAGCACCGGATACATCGTAAGTTTTTTCAGTTGAAGTTGTGTTGATTGCAACATTGCCAAAACCGGTAATGGTTCCAACGGTAATAGTAGCTGCAGGTGAGGACACAGATCCGTTACAGGTAACATTCTGGGCTGTGGCACCACCTCCTGATACGGTAACAGTTTCACCATCGTAGGTTCCGACCGCAAGACCTGCTTTAAGACGTACGTAAGCATTGGTGGAAGCAAGGGCTCCGCCTGAATAAGCGATGGTGGCAGTTGGACCAAATGAGGTGTTATCAGCAGAAACCTCATAACTGGTAGTACCGGTAATTGTAATATTGTCAGCAGTCGGGGTCAGTGTTGCGCCGGAAACAGCAAATGATTGCGAAGTAGATGGCCCGATGCCCAGAAAATAGTTAAAGCCACTCAGACTGGTGGGATTTACAGTTAAATTTGGACCAGATGATCCAACAATATCTGACCAGGCTATAGCTACCCTGATACCATCAAGTTTTAATGCCGGACCAGTTGTTGCACCACCCTGGCGCAGAGCAACAGAGCCAATATTTGCAAGGTCGGCAGGTGTATCTGTACTGATTGTCCATCCTGTGGCCGGCTCCACACTATTTAAGGCCGGATTAATATAAATTGCAGCTACATCATTTGTAGCGCCAGTGACGATGGAAAATCTCAAAACCAATAAATAAGTAGTATTTGTTGAATAGCTAAAAGGAGTAAAAATTGCAGTTGCAACAGCACCGGCTCGGGAAATACCAAATGCCAGATTACCGGTAGCATCCTTTTTAACAAAAACCCTTCCTTGAAAAGCAGTGCTTATTACAGTTGCACCAAGATGAAAAAAGTAATCTCCAGCTAATGTTGCGGATGTAATATTTACAAGACAAGAGGCATAAACGGTTCCGGAAGTTTGAGCTGTAAATGTTTTATTGACGTCTTCACCTGTTGTCGTCATTGTTACCTCATTTCCAGTTCCGGATGATAAATACCCCGGATAAGAAATTGTAGGTGCAGTAACTGCAATAAAATTAGATGTACCGCTATGATTAGTCCATCCATTGGCTGTCAGTAAGGTGCCAGCCATATAGCTGAAGTTCTCATCCAGCAATAGAGTTTGCCCCCGGCCACTTAGGCTAAAGGCAAAAATTGCAACCAACAGGGTTGCGAGTTTGGTAAAGTTTTTCATAGAAGAATTAGTTAAACAACTTTATTAAATTAATTATCAATATTTTATATAATTTGAACACAATTTCTCCGGTTTCAGAGCCAAAAATAAGGATTCCCATTGATTAAAATGTTAATTCAACAATAATTTAATTGCAACCAATGATAACCAAGGGTCGACACAACAAGCGATACAACATAAATTATTTATAAAATGTTCTTATTCAACTACCTGAGTCGTAAATGCGTTATAGGGGTTAATAATTAAAGTTAATTTTTGTTCTTGTAAAATTGTATGGGTGGTTTAGTTTGGATTTTTTGCCAAAAATACAACATGATTGGCTTATTGTTACGTTTTTAGAAAAAAAACTTTAGAAGTTTATTGTTTTTTTAACTTCTGGGACTTAACATGAATATTGCAGAAGTTGTTTTTGACAAAAATCTTTTAACTTCGCAACCAAAAATTCAGGAACCAAAACGTCATTCCTTTCTTTATGTTACTCATATACAATTACTCATATACAGCTTTTTATGGAACCCGATAAATCACAAAAAAGCCACCGGCATCACCGGCATAAAAAGTCATTCTGGCAAAAAGTGACGGGATTTTTTAAGAAAAAACAAAAAGCTGACAGGCCATTGCTTCATCCCTCTATACCTCGTCGTGAAGATGCTGATTTTACGTTTGAAGTGGCGCCTCCACGTCCACCACGCAAGCACAGAAGCCTGTTCAAAAAAATGCTTGACAGTATCATGTCCTTTTTAAAAAAATCAAGCAGCCGCCGGCATTCAGGGCAGCGTGCCCGAAAGGAATCAAAACAAGCCACTGCTACCGTTGCTTCAAAGTCAGGCAGAAAAGAACGAAAGGCACGACGGCTGAGGGCACAGAGAAATCATGATACAAAAAATAGTATTTTTTCATTCATTATCAGTTACTTCAGCAACCTAAGCAAAAACAAGGCAGGCAAGGGTTTCCTGTATAAAATGAATCATTTTTTCTCACGACCTGCAAAGAAAAAGAAAAGAAAAGCCAATCAGGAAGACAGACCCGGAAGGCTTCAGGTAGAAGGTGCGCTGTATAAAGACGGAGTTGAAATTGCACCCAAAGTTGAGCAACATTTGCATTCAAATAAAGATTCTCTCCAAAGAAAATATGTAAAACTTAAAAAATCAGGTTGGTTCGGCAAGTTGCTGAGACATTGGCAAAAACCCTGGCATAACTTCTTATTCTTCCTGAGCCTGAAGGCAAACCCTTTCGATCCGTTTATGGACCGTGATAACAACGAAAAGAGCGATTCGTCAATCATCAGGTTTCAGAAATACTTTGTATATTCATTCAACTCAACGGTTATTTTTCTGATTTCCTATATTACCGCATACCTGATTTATCAGTTAGCCGTGATTGTAGTTGCTTCGTTCTATGATATTGATTCAGTGCTTTTTTATTACGAAGTCATGTTTCCGATCGGAGATGCCTCACCCAAATGGAGCGCCTTCAATATTATCGCCATCACACTCTCCGGCCCGCTTGTTTCGGTAGTACTGGCTTTTGTGTATTATAAACTGATTGTGAAAAAGAAGGACATTCCCCCACTGGCAAAATTGTTTTTTCTGTGGCTTACGTTCCATTCGTTTAACATGTTCTTTGGGGCTTTTGTGGCGGGAGTTGTTACAAATCAGGGATTTGGCTATGTAGCCAACTGGATGTTTTTTGGAATTGTCCTTAAAATATTGTTTTCGTTGCTGGCTTTGTTTGCCCTTGCATATATCGGTTACAGGGCCACCGGGCAGTTGCTGGCAACCAGCAATTCAGTAAGCAGAATCAACAAGCACAACAAAGACTTTTTCATACTTGCCCAGGCAATCATACCGTGGCTTGTAGGGTCGGTGATTCTGGTATTTATTAAAATACCTGATCAGGCACCCCAGCATCAGAATATTATTGTATATGACCTGATTATTGTAGGTTCGCTGGTGTTATTGGTATTTGCAACACTGATTAACCGTGATGCGAAACCTGCAGTAGTGGTAAATGCCAAAAGGCGTGAAAAATCACGGCTCAGTTGGTTGTTTATACTGTTGGCTATTCTGGCGATTGTGTTTTACAGGATAGCGCTTGCCCCGGGATTGCATTTTGTGATCAAATTGATATTTGATGTTTCATTCTATAGGTAATACCAATACTAAAGAACCAATGCATTGACTAAAAAACCGGCTTTTGCCAAATACACTTTCTTTGTTAATTCAGCTAAAACGTTCATTCAGCCCTTTTTGTGGAAAACTAAGTTAATAATTATTTTTACCTTATTAGCTTTTTCGGTTGTTGGCCAGGAAGATTCAATCATATTGCAGTCGCCGCAGATCATAAAATATCCGGTTAGCGCTGCTGTTCAGGTTGTTGGTTTAAATATGGGTGTTTGGGGTATCAATCGAATGGCCGGTGCCACTTTTGCCAATATCGGATTTAAAAGCATCAGACGGAATTTCAGGACAGGATTTGTGTGGGATAATGATCAGTTTTCGACCAATATGTTTATGCATCCCTATCATGGCGGATTGTATTATAATGCTGCCCGTATGAACGGGCTGTCGTTTGGCTGGTCATCGGCATATGCACTGGGTGGCAGCCTTATGTGGGAATTATTTATGGAAACTGAGCCACCATCTGTTAATGATGTATTGGCAACTACTTTAGGCGGAATAGCCCTTGGGGAGATTACCTTCAGGCTGGCCAACGGAATAATTGATAACCGAAAAAGGGGTTTTAACAGAGTATGGCGCGAGGCAGTTGTAACCGTAATTAGTCCTGCTGTTGGTATTAATCGCTTTATCAGAGGCGATATGTGGAAAAGGAATAATCTGAAAGATGCTTATCACCCGTCAGATAGTACCGTGTCTGAAGTCGAAATTACGACCGGAGTGGCATGGCTTTCACCAAACGGACGGCTTAGCAAAGGGTCTTCAAGCGGCTTCATCAGGTTAAAAATTGGCCATGGCAGCCTTTTCAAAAGATACGAAAGGCCCTATGATTATTTTTCGGTACAAGCTGATGTTATTATCAGAAAACAGTTTTCAATGGGCGATGTAAGCCTTCTGGGACGTTTATGGAGTAGGAATTACAACACAAAATCAGGAAAAAAAATGGTTTTTGGTGTTTTTCAGCACTTCGATTATATTACCAAAGATACCAGTGAGAATTCAAAAAATGGTGTTCCGGTTCAGATTTCTGGGGCCGCCGTTGTTGGCACCGGATTGATTATTAACCAGCCTGTTTTTGGGCATAAAGCCATACTTGAAAACTCGGTTTACACGAATATTGTTTTATTGGGAGGGACGCATTCTGATTATTACAGCGTTATCGACAGGAATTACAATCTGGGCAGTGGTTATTCAATAAAATCATTTAACAGTCTTCACTGGGGAACGAAAAACGAGGTGAGGTTGAATTACCATCTGCTTCACCTATTTACCTGGCAAAATAAGATAGACTCCCTCTACTATAAAACCCTCGACCCTCACTACCTCGACGTTCAGGGAACACCCGGCAATACACAGATACATATACTTCAGGCTGGTTACGGGTTTCATTTCTCTAAGCGATTTGCGGCAGATATTGATATCTTTTTTTATCACCGTGAATCGAGATACAAAGATTTTGAAATGGTTATTGCCAATACGATCCGTGTTTCACTTGGTCTGACGTATAGTCTTTAAAGTCTGTAAGATACCTGAAATTTTATGAATCTCAGCTGATTGACCGGAAAATATCTTTTCTGTTGAATTTCATTTTTTTTAATTTTGCACCATGGCAAACAATGAAGATCTTTTTAAAAATATTATTTCCCATGCCAAAGAGTATGGGTTTGTGTTCCAATCAAGTGAAATTTATGATGGACTGAGCGCAGTATATGATTACGGGCAGAATGGTGCCGAATTACGTAAAAATATCCGCGACTACTGGTGGAAAGCAATGGTTCAGTTGAATGAAAACATTGTGGGTATTGATTCCGCTATCTTTATGCACCCTACCATCTGGAAGGCATCAGGGCATGTGGACGCTTTCAACGATCCGCTGATTGATAACAAGGATTCAAAAAAACGGTATCGTGCGGATGTGCTGGTTGAAGACCATATTGCAAAAATTGAAGCCAAAATCGACAAGGAAGTTGAGAAGGCTGCCAAACGCTTTGGTGACACATTTGATGAAGCCCAGTTCAGGGCTACCAATGCACGGGTACTTGAAAATCAGGCCAAAATTGAGGATATCAAGAGCAGGTTTTTCCCGGCACTTGAACGCAATGACCTCGATGCCGTCCGTCAGGTCATCATCGATCTCGAAATAGTCTGCCCCATCAGCGGAACACGCAACTGGACCGAAGTCCGTCAGTTTAACCTGATGTTCAGCACAGCTATGGGTTCGCTCAGCGAGGATGCAAGTGTAATTTATCTTCGCCCCGAAACAGCTCAGGGCATTTTTGTGAATTACCTGAATGTGCAGAAGACAGGCCGCATGAAGATACCATTCGGTATTGCACAGACCGGTAAGGCGTTTCGCAATGAAATCGTTGCCCGACAATTCATTTTCCGCATGCGTGAGGGCTAATTCACTCTAAAACTGATGGTCTAGTACAACTTTTGAATGATAGTGACTGCGCTGCGATTTTCTCTTTACTTGAAACATCTAATCTTCATTTTGAATTCAAGATGGAGCTCATTAAAAATGGTTTTACGTTATTTCGGCTAAATATAATTCACGATCTGGTAAATAGGATGAGAGAATCAACTGAAGATATTGAGATTCAATTTATGCGTCAAGCTGCTGCTGTTTTTGAAATACTTTCGAGAGATTTTTCTCATCAGTTAAATAATATTAAAATGATTTCGGAAAAAGAGATGGATCAGTTTTTGGAGATAGCAAAGAAAGAATCCCATGTTTTTGCAAACGAACTTGGAAACTTTCAGGCAGCTTCTAATAACCTAGATCATCTTCGGCAAATTATCAGTTC
>CAZKCK010000170.1:0-8785 GCA_964550695.1 uncultured Bacteroidales bacterium
GCAGTTGTATTGTTGTCGAGCAAAATAATGTCTAATGCATCTGCACTTCCATCACCGTTCAGGTCTTCTGGTATATATCCCATGCCAAATTGTGATGCCTGATTTTCGAGGGGGATAATATCCAATCCATCAACTACTCCATCCTGATTTATATCACCTGAAAAAATGGCGTAAATAGATTCAATGGGTTTTAAATTATCGCCAAAAGCTTTGAAGGATTGGTCAGTAAAGTCGTACGAAGGGTTCTCACCTGCAAACGACATGGGTTCTGCCGTCCAGGTAGCAATATGATTTCTGTGTCTGATTACAATGTAATAAGTGTCAGTTAAATCAGGCGATGCAAAAAACTGACTGTTTCCATTGGTTCTCAGGTTGATTCCTGTTGAAAATTGTTCCAGAGTGTATGGTGAAGCAGCATTTCGCACTTCAAGGTCAATTTGGTCGGCAATATCATCACCAAAATGTTCTCCGAACTCATCAAGGGATTTATTCATCATCAGCGTGTAAGGGTCAAACAGTCCCTCGAGCAATAATTTTAATTGCACAATTTTACTCACTCTGATGGGTAGCAATGATTGCGGGGTCAGACCGCAAACGTTTTGTCCCTGCACGGTAATATTGCCTGCGGCAGCATTTAATCCAAAAGATATCAAAATTGAATTGGTGGTGCTTGAACCTGTGGCACCCTCGGGTAAAGTCCAGATATAGGAAGTGGCATGTGTAACCGGAGGGATGGTATAAGTTTCAACCGACTGGCCGGGGTTAACGATGAGGGGACCGTTGATTGTGCCGGCAGATCCCAGTATATTGTTGGTAATGATTGCATTGTAGTAGTAACTTCCTGTTGGTGTATCAGTCATTGGATCGCCAATTTCATCTGCAAATTCACAGTCACTGCCATTGTTTGCGGTATTGTTGAATGCCAAAATCGGATCGCCCGAGACATAATTGAATTTCAAATCCAATAATTTATCACCATTGGTTAGCGTTACAGGGTTGAAGTCAGACCAGATAATCATAATTTTATGCAAAGTGCTGCTCACCACCACTTTGTTTATAATTATACCGCCGGGTAAGTTGTTGTTTAGATTTGCTGAACCGGCATACGTCATTTGGGTGGGGTTAAAATCCAGCCTCAGACTCACGGCTGTAATCAGATTAAAATCAGTAACAGTCACAGGGATGGTTAAATTGCTTCCTGAACACAACATGTATGATCCTGCTGTGGTTATGGGAGCATTTATGGCTTGCAGATTGCCTCCTGAAAAGGTAACAAAGGCAAAAAGGGCAAGTATAATAGTTAATTGATTTTTCATTTTTGTAATTTAACTAATTCTCAATCATCATTTTTTGAATGATTTCATTGAAACCCTGATTTGACTGAATGCTTATTTTTAACAGATAAATCCCTTTGATATACTGATTGATAGGTATTTCCATTAAATTATCTCCAATACTGTTATTGCTTATGCCGGAGTTATATACCTCTTTGCCGGTGATATCAAACAATTGATAGCTCACACAAGAGTTCTCGTTAAGATACAACTCAATGTACATTTGATTTTTAACCGGATTTGGATATATTTTAAAAGCACTGATGATCTGATTAATCTCATCAACACCAAGTTTTAGTGCCCTGATACTTAAAGTTGCCAATTCTGGTTGATAAATGATTTCGCCCGTGTTATCAGCCAGTTCAGATTCGGAATTTAATTGCAAATCAATGCCTTCGTTTGCAGTGAAAGTTTCTTTGGCTTTCAGTTTTAAACTTACAAGGGTTCCGCCGGCATAAAGTTGCAGCGGATTCAATTCTGACCAAGCTATTTTTAAAAGACCGTTTGAAATGGAATACAGTGCCGTTGACTGATTGATACGCACATCCAAAACCTCAAACAAATTCACCGGAAACGGAATAGATAATGAAACAGCGCCAATCGACATCGCTTGCCTAACATTAATAGGCAAATCAAATACCTGACCCGGTGCAACGTCAATCATTCCTTCTGAAAGCAGTACGATTCCCTGATCCGGAGAATCCGAAGGACTTGGATTGTGAGAACCGTTTACATCTCCTGTGCAAAGGCCATAATAGTTTCTAACGATATCCGAGTAAATAACAGTGATTGTATCTCCTGCCCAACCGTTTTTTGCAAAAGTCCAGTCTGGTCTCACAAATGTGGAATCAATACCCGAAAATCTGCGTTTTACTTTTATGGCATCAGTTGTATTGATTGAATTTGAAAAATTTACATCAGCAGCCAGCAGTCTTACAGGTTTATTCAGAAATTCGAGCCCTACATAATGACGTTGAATTTTGATGGCATCTGATGCATTAACCCCACCCCAGGGTTTGAATGAAGTTGCTGAAATCGTGTAAACACCTGGTTGGACCCCTTCAAAGAGGTAATAACCCGATAAATTTGTGAAGGTCGAATCTATTGGTATTTCATTCTTTAGCAATAGAATATGCAGTGAGTCAAGCGGGGATTCAATATTGTTATTATAACGAAAGCAGCCTGTTATTAAAAACCCGACTTTAACGCGTAGTGTATCAGCAATACCAAGCCCGCATTCATTGATTCCCGAAACAATTAAATTACCTGTTTTGGCATTTCCTGTAAAATTAACCGTTATTGAATTGGTATTTATACCCGAAGCTATTGTGACTCCCATAGGTAGTGTCCATACATATCCTGTTACATTTTCAATTGCAGGAACCGAATATGCGACATTCGTCTGGTTTTGAATTACCTGAACCGGCCCTGAAATCGCTGCTGCCATACCGGGCAAGTGATGAACAACTATGGGAAAAGGTTGTGATACTGCGCCATCTCCACAGTTATTGCTTCCTTTCACAGTGATATTGCCTGAAGTTGCGGTTTCTGACCAGGCAACAACAATTGAGTTGGTATTTTCACCTGAAATGATGGTCCCTCCTGAAGGCAGGCTCCAGATATAGGTAGTTGCATTGGGAATGCTTGCTGTCTGATAAATATATCCACTTTGTCCCTGACACACGGGTGCTACTCCGGCATAAAATACTGTACCGGCATTTCCAACGCCAATGTTGCTTATTTGTGAGTCAATATAATAATTTGCGGTTGGCATATCATTCATTGGGGTTCCAATCCCGTTGGCATATTCACATTCGCCGCCGCCGTAAGTCAAATTGTTAAACAACAGTACCGGTGAACCGGTAAGGTGTGTGAAATGAAGGTTCAGTAGTAAGCTGTTATCTGCCAACGTCACAGGGGTGATGTTTGACCACGAAATCATAACCTTGTGTAAGGCGGAAGAAACAACCAGTTCATTTACCTCACAACCCTCAAGAGCGGGATTCATGTTTGCAGGGCCTGTAAATGACATCAGCGCAGGATTATAATCCAGCCTTAATGAAATGGCTGCAACATCATTGAAATTAAATACATTTACGGGTACTTCGATGGCGCCACCGGGGCAGATGGTGGAAGAACCGGCTACCGTAAGAGGTGCATTACAGTACGAAACAGTAACAGGGAATACGCAGGCATTGGCAGCAGTACAGCCTGCCTGATTCAGATAATTTACACTTACAGTCATATTTCCGGTGGTTTCCCAGAGTACGCTGATGGCATTGGTTCCGGTACCTGCGGTAATGGTTCCTCCGGCTGAAATATCCCAATTGTATCCGTTCATGCCTGCCTGGGTAATATATTGTACTTCACCGGAACCCAGCGTTATATTTGCGGGACCGGAAATTGTTGGATTGGGTAAACCGGCAACTGTTACTGCAAGTGATGACTGCGAAAGCGCTGCACAACCTGCAGAATTGGAATAATTCACGGCAATCGTCTCATTGCCGGCTGAATTCCAGATAACCGTAATAGTATTGGTTGAATTTCCTGATAGAATAGTTCCTCCGGCTGAAATTGCCCATTGATAATCCACCTGACCGCTTTGGGTGGTATAGGTTAAAATTGAAGATGGCAGGCAAACCTCAGTCTGACCGGTAATAACCGGATTTTGAACCGGAATTACGGTGATTGACAACAAAGATGATACTCCTGATCCACAAGAACTTACACCATGTACGGTAATGTCACCTGATACTGAACTACTGTTATAATTTACAGTGATTACGTTAGTATTTGTACCTGTAACAATTGTTGCTCCTGTGGGCATTGTCCAGATATAATCGGTAGCATTGCTGATGGGAGCTACAGAGTAAGATATTCCTGCCTGCCCCTGACACACAGATGCCTGACCTGTAATTGCTCCTGCATTGCCAGCCAGGTTCGATGAGAAAGTTGCATCATGGTAGAATTCGGCAGTTGGAGTATCATTCATCGGATCGCTTGATTCATCTGAAAACTCGCAATCGCCACCGCCATTGGCAGTATTATTGAAAACAATTGAAGGATTTTCTGAAATATAAACAAAGTTCAAATCGAGTAGCTTTGAGCCATTTTCAAGTGATAACGGGCTCATGTTTGACCATGAAATGATAATTTTATGAAGATTGCTGTTTACAATTATCCGGTTTACAATAGCACCTGCCAATGCAGGGTTTAAACCGGAGAAGGATGTGTAACTGATTAACTGCGGGTTAAAATCGAGTCGCAATGATATGCTGCTTACCTCTGAAAAATTATCAACAGTTAATGGAACGGCCACCACCGAGCCGGGACAAACCAGGCTGCTGCCTGCGGTTGTAACCGGTGCATTTCGTCCGGACAGCTCTCCTGTAAAGGCAATGAACACAATCAATGCCACAAGATGAATATAAAAATGTGTCTTCATGGGTGTCCGGTTATTGTAAAAGTAATATAAAATCTAACATGATGGTTTTTTTTTCAAACCTTCATTCCGTTTTCTCCGGGCTAAATTCCGCCAGACATGAAAAAGAGTTTGGTTTCGTCTGGCCCGGAGATTTGGAATGTGGTTCCGATGTGGCGTTTATGTTGAAATTGAAAGCAATTTACTTCTTTGTTCAAGAATTGTTATTACCTGTCAATAATCAGTTTTTTCATAAACTGTACATGCTTGTCTTTTGTGCTTACAGTAATTCGGAGTTGATACAAACCTGGTTTGTATTGGTCAGTTGAAATATTCAGGAGGGTAATTCCCTGACTGTTTTTCTGCTCCAGTATGTTCCCTGTGGATTTACCGAGGGCGTCAAAAAGTTCACAGGTGATATCAGCCTGGTTTGCGAGTTCCATTTTAACATACACAACATTCCGGGCAGGGTTCGGGTACAGACTGCATAAACCGATGAAAGCAGCCTCGTTACCAGTTCCGTTTGATTTCAGGGGCAGGATAGTCATACTGGTGAGCTCTGCATTAAAAATAGCTTCACCCTGATTATCTGCAAGTTCTGATTCAGAGTTTGGTTGAAGTTCAACAGAAAGGTTTCCTGTGAATGCTTCAGTAGCCCTGAATCGAATACTGAGCAGTGTTTCACCCGCATTCAGATTGAGTGTTTCTATTTCTGACCATGCAATACGGATTTCGCCATTGGCGATGTTGTAAATGGGTTCGCCGGTATTCATAATTACCTCCATAGCCTCCAAAAGATCAGTCGGGTAAGGGATAACTAGTGAAACTGCACTCAATTGCATTCCATACATTGCCTTTATCGGAAACTCAAATACTTGGCCGGGTGCAACTTCAATGATTCCTGTGGAAGTCAGTTCAACACCCGGATTCATCCAATCTCCCGGAGCAGGCATGTTTGAACCATTTACATCACCCACGCACAGCCCGTAGAAATTCTGGGTCAGAGCTGAGCCGTTTACGATTACAGTATCGCCCCCAATTGCTGGTTTGGCAAAAGTCCAGTCGCCACGCAAAAAATAATTTGTGAGTCCTGCAAAACGGCGTTTTACCTGAAGTGCATCGGTGGCATTCATAAACTGGCTGTTGTTTACATCGCCGGCCAGAAGCCTTACAGGCTCGTTCAAAGGTTCAATTCCGATAAAATGGCGTTGAATCTTAGCTGCATCCGTGCTGTTAACTCCGCCCCATGGCTTGCTGGTAAATGCAGTTAATCTGTAGGTTCCGTTCTGAACCAACCCGAAATTATAGGCACCGTTTAAATCTGTGGTTACAGAATCAATGCTGAGCCCGTTTTGTGAAAGAACAATCTTCATGTTGTCAAGCGGACTTAATGCGGTGTTGTTATAAGTATATGTACCGCTGAGCTGCCAGCCCGGCTGGTAATGTACCTCACCGTTTTGATAGTACAATTCAGAAGGTTCATCAATCATCGGCACACCGTTTACATCTGCATACTCACATGCCTGACCGAGGTTTTCAGTATTATTCCAGATAAGGTCGGTACTGCCTGAATTATAAGTGTATAAAAGATCAAACATCTTACTGCCATCAGGAAGTGTTACCGGGTTAATATCTGACCATGAGATTACAACCTTGTTTAGTGTTGGTGAAATATTATTGTCGTTGACCATTAAACCATCCAACAAGGGATTCAGATTTGAAAAACCGGTAAATGTCAGAACATTGGGGTCATAATCAAGACGTAAGGATATGGCAGTTACATTTCCGAAATTGTCAACCTTAACAGGTACAGCGATTGAGGCATTGAGCGGAGATCCGATAGAATCAGTATAAGTAAAGGGGGCGTTTGAAGGGATGTACTGATTTATGGTAAGTTGCTTCATGATTGATTGCTGACATCCCAATGAAGTTGTAATTGTTAGCTGTACCGTAAAATCACCGGGTAAAGCATAAGTGTGAGCGGGATTTTGAAGTGTTGATGTCGTGCCATCGCCAAAATTCCAATTCCATTCGGTTATTGATCCTTCGGTAGTGGTTGATAAATCAGTGAAAAGAACAGGAATTCCCTGGAAAGTTATGGAATGTGAAAAATCAGCAACAGGTAAAGTATTTACATTTACAAACAGTTCTGATTGATTGCTCTCGCCACATTCGTTCATAGCTTTGACTTTAATAAATCCTGAAGCGGCAAGGTCAGTGAATGTGATTGTAATGGCGTTTGTAGAGCTTGAACCGGTTGCTCCTTCAGGTAATTCCCAGACGTAGGAAGTTGCATTTTCTACGGGATCAATAGAATAGGAAACATCCGTTGTTCCAGCACAAAGACTGGATAATCCGTTGATAATTCCTGCATTACCGGGCAGCGGATTTACAATTACAGGTAAAACAGCAGGAGTGAGGGCGGCGCAACCATTTGGAGATAAATAACTGACGCTTACACTCTGGTTTCCGGCTACATTCCAGGTAACTGCAATTGAATTGGTTCCTGCTCCCGAAGTAATGATGCCTCCGGCTGAAACAGTCCAGGTGTATGCTGACATTCCTGATTCTGTTGTATAAATGTTTTCTGAACTTAATTGGCAAACAGATAGTTCACCTGAAACAACAGGAACGGGTATTGCATTGATAATTAATGAAGTAGTTGCTGTATTGCTGCACAAACCGTTCGTAAATAAATAGGTAATGGTATACGCTCCGGGTGTGCTTAAATCAAGGTTGATTTCTCCGGTGTTTTGATCAATAGACAGACCGGTAGTGGAGCTGAAAAGGCCACCCGATTGTCCGCTTAGTGTAACCGTCACTGTACCGCTATTGCAGAATGGAGAACCTGTATACGAAATTGAAGCCTGGGGCAGTTCATTCACAATAATTGATGTGGTTGCAATATTGCTGCAGGTTCCATCAGAAAACGAATAGGTAATAAGGTAATTTCCGGGCAAGCTGGCTGCGAGGTCAATTTCTCCGAAAATTGGATCAATGCTTAATCCGGCAGGAGTAGCCGTGTAGATTCCGTTTGCCTGACCAGTTTGTGTAACTGCAGTAGTACCGGTCTGGCAAAATGGCGAACCGGTATATGAAATAGAGGCCGTGGGAAGCGCGTTTACAGTTACATTAAATTCTGAAGGTGACGATGCCTGACAACCTGAAGCGTTTTCATAATTAACACCTACAACCTGTGCGCCAGCACCTTCCCAGGTAATTGTAACTGTGTTATCAGTTGAAGTTCCACCAGCGGTAATCGCACCACCAGCCGACACCGTCCAGCTATATGCTGACATTCCGGATTGGGTTGTATAAACGTTTCCGGCAGTGCCCTCACAAACTGCATTTATCCCTGTGATAGTTGGTGAAGGCAGCGGATTAACCGTTACATTCTTAAGTGTAGCTGCTGTGGCTGTACAACCGGCACCATTGGTATAATTTGCTGAAACTGTCTGAGATCCTGCAGTATTCCATAATACTGTAATGGCATTGGTTGATTCCCCTGAGGTTATTGTTCCTCCGGCTGAAATTGCCCAGCTATAAGCGGTCATTCCGTCTTCCGTAGTGTAATCTGCTGAAGTTCCGGCGCAGGCAGCATCCGGTCCTGCGATTATCGGAACCGGCAAAGCGTTTACAGTAACATTATATACTGAAGCAATTTCTGCTGTACAACCATTTTCATTGGTGTAGTTTACACTTACAGTCTGTACACCGGCATTATTCCATGTAATGGTAAGCGTGTTATCCGCTAAAGTTCCTCCGGCAGTAATTGTTCCACCAGCCGATACTGTCCAGGTATAAGCTGACATTCCGGCTTGTGTGGTATAAACACTTCCGGCGGTTCCTTCACAAACAGCATCTGAACCACTGATTGTTGGTGTTGGTAGCAGATTAACCGTCACATTTTTAATAGTTGCTGATGTGGCAGTACAGCCGGTACCATTGGTGTAATTCGCTGAAACAGTCTGAGGGCCTGCGGTATTCCATAATACTGTAATAGTATTGGTTGATTCTCCTGAAGTTATTG
>CAZKCK010000171.1:0-8784 GCA_964550695.1 uncultured Bacteroidales bacterium
CAGGACCCAAAAACAACGCATGTTTTACGTCAGATAAATACCCGTAAATTCATTCTCGGTCCAACAGTTCCTGTGTGGAAAGCAAAACTATGGGCCGATGAAGCGGTTCAAAGAGGGACTGAACTGTTTGACATCAAAAAAGACGGAACGCTGATAGTCAGCCTTTAGCAATATTCTTCGCATGATCACCGGTTGTGGCTGACATTTATTTTATTCTCCGGTACAACTCAAACTTGCTGTTTTCCCACACCTTCTCAACCCTGTCAGCTCTGACTTTTAACCATCTTTCAAGGTTTTTGTCGTCTAAATTATTGTTTAGCAGGAAATAATCAATTTTAAAATCTTTGAACTGCTTGTCGATTTCATAAATCTTCTGGTCGCTGCCCACCGCAAATCCCCGGCATTGGCTGTACAAGGCCAGCGCCCGTGGTTTACAGAAAGCTACAATGGTTCCGTTTGGAAGTTTATGATCGAGGTAACAAAATGCATTCACAGAAGCTGATTCCTGTGGTCCGACAATTTCATTTCCATTTATTTCAAAATTTTTGATCACTCCCGGAAAATACTGTAAAATGATCAGTAAACTGCAAATTACAGCAGCTGCTTTGGTTCGAGTGGTTACCAATTTCAACAACAGTCCGAAACCGGTACTTCCATACAAGAGTAACAATGGAATCAACGGTAACAAGAACCTGAACCCTGAACCCTGATAGGGATATACCAATAACACCATCATGAAAACAGCAAAAAGCCAGTCTTCAAAAACAGGTTGTGCAAACCTTTTGATGATACCCAGTATCACACAAACCAGCGCACCAGCTCCGGCAAAAACCCCGATAAAACCTGTATAATCATGGTTTGTGCTCATGAAACTCATCCCAACCTCCTGATAATAAGAAAGGTTTTTGAAAATGGTCAACAAAACATTGTTTTGTATAAAATTGACTACATAACCTGATGAAACATTAAATACCAGTTTCTCAACCACAAACCACACAAATACTGCTGTCACAGAAATAATAACCGTATGATAAAAATGACGGTAAATGGTACTGAAATTGTATTTTTTACCATCCGATTTTAAAAGTTCATACATGGAGGTCACAATTACAGCTAACACAAAAGTCCATCCAATCCCTTTCAAACAAATCAGGAAGCCGGCCACCAATCCGGTCAATATGCTGTTGAACATCACCCGGGGCCATCTGTGAACCATAACTCCGGCAAGCAGAAACAAAGCAAAAGGCAGATCGGCCATCACCTCACGCTTAAAATTCAGCACCAGCGGATTATACACAAAAATCAGCACCATGAGCAATGCCGTATGCCATGCAAACCGCTTTCTGAAAAAAACATACAGCAATAAAGCAAATACCACCAAAACAACAGTCATAAAAAAGATATAACTGCCAATGTAATTCCCGCTAAAATAGCTCACCCCTGAAATAAGCAACGGGAAACCAATAGGATACGCTATAGGTCCGACCATAGGATTCTCAGGGTTGAAAACATATCCTGTTTGTGATTGACCTATGTTTTCAGTAATGTTGATTCCCTGATGGATGTATTGTGCAAAATCGTCACCCCAGTCATGCGACCTGCCCATATTGGCAAAAAACAATGGAAACAAAAGCAGCAGCAACAGGCACACATGCCGGTATTTGCTGATATTGAAGTCTTTTGCACCAATATACTTCAGCATGTTACTTTTTATAGAACCTTATACTAAAATCATCCAACAGCAATTCCTTTTTTTCTTTGTTCCAGACAAAGATTTTTAACTCATCATCAATGGATGAAGGATGCGGAACTTCAACAGTCAGGTACGCCTTACTCCATTTTCCGGGTTTGGCATAATATTCTATTTTCCCGGAAGACCAGATATAGGCTTTACTGAAACGGTCAGTAACCGAGAATACGATGGGGCAATCCGTAAGTTGTTCATTGCAAAATACATCAACTGAAATTTTTGCGATGGTGGCATATCTTAAATTGGCATCACCGGTTTTAATTTTAATCCCCGGCCCCCATTCATTCCCCGGTAAAAGTTTCATACAATACTGTCCGCTGATACAATTTCCGGTATCAAGGCGCTCTGCAGGGACCTCAAAAAACTCATCAGCTTTTTCAAAATCACAGAAATATGAAGTAACGGGTGTTGGAACTTCTACCATTTTAGCGGCAGGTTCCTTCGAGAACAGATATGCCTCAGCTTGCCCGTAATAATCAACTGATTCAATCAGATACGGATAAGTTCCGGCAATAATGTCAGGAATTTCGGGAGGGGCTGGTTTCAGCCGGAGGTAACTGAAATACTTTGACCCTGATGTATCCAGAATATTTACAAGATCAGCCAGTTCAAGTGTTTTTTTGCTTTCAAGAATCGTAAAAGGCGGAGTTTTTAAACTTTGCTGATCAAAAAAATACTGAAGATAATACGGGTGATTGATTGCGGTTACAAAATTTATTTTCCCATTTCTACCTAACTTGTCCCATGCCTGCATTTTCTTTGCCACATTTTGAAAATCAGCAAATTGCCCATTCCGGTAATTCCCTGATTGATCCACAGCAACCCATGAACCAAGGCCCAAACCGCAGATTATCAAAATTGTAGTGAGATTCAGCTTCTCATCGTTTATAAACGAAAACAGTAAAATCAGTAAAAATGGAAATGCAAACAGCATAACCGAAAACTGAAGTACCGGATTGATCAGCAAAGAATAAAAAAACCCGATAATGAAGGGTAAAGCAAAAAAGCAAAATGCAATAATCCTGATTTTGGTAAATCTGAAATTTTGCGAAAACATTGCAAATGAAATAACAAGGATGCCTATCAGAATTATTAAACTAACAGCAGATGAACCAAATGCATAAAAAAGATAATCCCATAACCAGGCGTTATCAGGCGGCGCAAGCCAGCCTCCCTCACCCCCTACCCCACCAATCGACAACTGATACATCAGGATGCCCAGATGTGGCAGATAAAGCAAGCCAATTGCAAACAAGGAAACCAGATAAGGAATAATCGTTGACTTTTTTACATACAAAAAACCGGCAAGTGCAAACAGTCCGATCATCATAAAACTAAAATGATGCATGTATACCGCAAGTGCAGAAAATATTGAAAACCAGATCAAAACAGATTTTCGCTCATCTTTAATTATAAAAAACTTCCCCCAGTAATATGCAGCGGCCAGCGTAAAAACCAGCCCGAAACTGTAAGGTCTTGCAAGCTGACTGTATAGGAGTAGATAAGGTAAGAAGGCCAAAAACATGGCCGAAATCAAACCTGTGGTTTTGCTGAACCACTGTTTACCAATTAAATATGTAAGCCATACCGAAGCAATGCCGGCCAGCACAAACGGAAGACGGATCATAAAAGGCTGGAGACCGAATATTTTGGTATATAAGTAAAGAAAAACCTGTACTCCGGCAGGGTGAAAATCGAGCCGGACGCCCTGATCAAGCAATTGTGACATACTGCTGAACCTGATACGGTTGAGGGCACTCAGCTCATCGTTGCTCAGCGACCAGGCATTAAAATCATACAGGCGCAATATAGCACCAACCAACAACACAAGTCCTGACAATAGCTGCCAGGGATATTTTTTAATCAATTCCCTCATGGTTTTCAAATTTACATTACCCTTTGCCGTACAACTTCATACATCATCACTCCGGCGGCTACTGAAACGTTCAGCGACCCTATTTCACCCATCATGGGCAGGCGTACAATACAATCGGCTGCCTTCAACAAAGGCAATCCAATGCCATCCTCTTCCGAGCCCATAATCAAACAAAGTGGTACGGTAAGATCGGGAGAAGTATGCCCTTCGGCACCTTTTTCGCTCACGGCAATAATCTGTAAGCCAGATTGTTTTAATATTTCAACGGTATTCTTCAGGCTCTGTACACGGCAAACGGGTAAGCGGTTCAATGCTCCTGCTGATGTTTTAACCGCATCGGCATTCATTTGCGCCGAATCCTTTTCAGGAACAACAATCGCATCAGCACCGGCACATTCAGCAGTACGGGCAATGGCACCCATATTCCGCACATCGGTAATCCTGTCAAGGATAATAATGAACGGTACTTTGCCTTTTTCGTAAATCCCGGGTAGGAGATCTTCAATATTCTGATAAATCACCTGTGAAATAAAAGCAACAACGCCCTGATGTGTTCCCCTGACCAGACGGTCTAGTTTTTCGGAAGGCACATACTGAAAATGTATTTCACGTTGCGCAAGCATTTGCCGTAGTTCCCTGTAGAGGTCGCCTGATAAACCCTTATGTATAAATATCCTGTCGATTTCCTTGCCGGCCCTGAGGGCCTCTATCACCGGACGAATCCCGTAAATAAGATGTTCGTTTTTCAAAAATAGGTAGTTTTAAGCGCCAAATTTACAAAAAGGATACGGCATAAAACAATATATCACGATTACCTTCTTAAACTTTCGATGGCATTGTACCATACTTCCCGATAAATGAGAGAACGCCCGAGCCGGTATTCGGGAAGTCCGAATCTGTCAGTGGATAATTTAAAATCAAAATTCATTACCTGCGAATCATCCCGTTCGCTGTATATCCATGTTTCAGTATCTTTATTACGGTATACCAGATTGGGTTTTCCCCACACGATATAAATCATGCCACGATCGGTTTTCCAGCCGGGAATAGCAGTACTGAACAGCTTACTGCTTTCGGCCACCCGCGAAAAATAGTTTTTGATCAGCAACATGGCTCTTTGTGGATTTCCAGCAACTGCAATCCAAAAGCTATCCACCGCTGTTTTCATATCCTGACTTCGCATAATGGTATTAAATTCATCTTCAGAAGTAATATAGCGCATTGCTGAAGCCATTTCTTCACTGTTTAACGGGAATTCAGCCTTTCCGGGGGCAACATCAATCACCCGGCCAAGCTCTCCGGTAAGTTGATTGGTCACCAGATACCTTCCCGCTGACTCCGGGGTAAACAATCCTGAAGGGCCAACAGCAGTGCCGGTTGCATATTTCACTTCATAAAAACCGGTATCTGATTGGGCAAAAGCCGGTTCCGGAAACCCGGTTTCGATCATAAGTTTGCGGACATATACATTGTGCTGATTGGTAAAAGATGATTTAAATCTATATGGGTTACCCACATTAAGCTGACTTTCAAATACAGGGGCAGAATCAGCCGAGAGGCACAAAAAATCATCAAAACCAGGGAATGCCAATCTGTTAATATTTTTAACAATGAGTGAATTCTTGTGAAGAATTAAATCATGAACCCTGAAAATCAATGAATAGACTGATCCGGCCGGCGCCAGAATTCTTCTTTTAAACACCAAAGTATCCTGAAGTATATCCTGAGTTAAAGGTCCAATTTCAAAAACAGTGCTATCAATGTAAGCTTTGGATTCAAAATCACTGATAACGTGGCAACTGACTTTAATCCATGCCTGAGGGGGATTACCGGGAATTGTGGCGAATACAAAATCCCGCTTCAGAAACTGCATATATATTTCAACACTATCCTGTGAACTATTGAAAACCAGAATGTTTGGTGCAGCAGGTTTTTTGTACACATCATACATTCCGGCCATGTTCCGGTATGATACAATTCCTTTGGGTGAGCATGCGTAAACAAGCAGCAATAACGGAATCAGGAATTTTACAACTGTTTTATTCATTGTCATCGGTTTCGGCATCATAACTTAAATCAATTTCTTTAGCTGACTTTGCTCCCAGTTTTTTCATACGGTCGGCCTGTGAGAGCAGGTTTCCCCTGCCCCCTGTGAGCTTGCGCAAAGCATCTTCCTGAAGGTTTTTTACACCATCAATACGTTTTCCCAATTGTTCAATAACAGCAGCTATATCAGCCAGTTTATCATGCATGGTTCCACCAATGCGGGCAATTTCAAGCACATTGCGTGTCTGTTTTTCCTGTTTCCATACCGAAGCCACTGTACGGAGTGTAGCCAGCAGGGTTGAAGGGCTTACCACCACCACATGACGGTCCCATCCATACAGAAACAATTCAGCATCCTCACGGAATGCTGCCGACAATGCGGCCTCAACCGGAACAAACATCAGCACAAACTCAGGGGTGACAGATTGCTGTACAAACTGATATTTTTTTGCTGCAAGTTCCTGAATATGCGTACGTATCGACAACACATGCCTTTTAATAAACTCTGCGGCCAGCTTATCGTCAGTGGCATTCATAAATTGCTCAAAAGCAGTGAGTGACACCTTTGAATCGATAATTACTGTTTTTTTACCGGGAAGCAAAACAATAATATCGGGTCTGACTGTTTTTCCGTCATGGTCAGTTACAGAAGGCTGTGCATAATATTCACGGTTTTCTTCCAGGCCCGAACGTTCAAGAACACGCTCAAGCACAATCTCACCCCAGGTGCCCTGTTGTTTTGAATCAGACCGCAATGCCGTTGTGAGTTTGCCTGCCTCAACACCCAGACTTTGATTCAGATCAAAAAGTTTTTTCAGTTCACTCCTGAGGTCAACCTGATCCTTCAGCGTATTTCGATACGTTTCTTCAACCTTTTGCTCAAATTTCTCAAGTTTTTCCTTAAGCGGGCTGATCAGTTCAGTTACCGACTTCTGGTTTATTTCACCCAATCCGATTGTATTCTCTTTCAGTATTTTATTGGCAAGATTCTCAAATTCCATCAACATGGCTTTACGTCCGGATTCTGATTCGGATTTCAACTGCCTGAGCATTTCAATTTCCGATTTCCGTTCAGTAAACTCTATTGTTTTCAACTCTGCTGCTGATCTTAAAAGTCTTATTTCATTTTTTAATTCCTGAGAATCGTTATCATTTCGAAGTTTTAACTCTGCAATTTCATTCAGCAATCCGCTTTTTTCAGAAGTTAGTACACTGATTTGTAATTCCTTTTGAACATTCGAAATATTTACCCGACTGATGATTGTAATACGAAGTAACACATATGACAAAACAGCACCCATACAAAACAAAAGAGCATATAAAAAAATCAGGCTGAAATCAATCATATTGATATTTAAAATGTGTAATTTTATGGTAAAATTAATGGATTTATGGACGCCACAGATCAAATAAAAATGTCTTCAGGTGTTTTTCAATTAAATACCGAAAACAGGGCATTGAAAAGCAGCAAAGTCAATCCCCGAATGCTAAACAGGTTTCGATCAGCTTATTTTCGATTCATATTTTTATTTCTGATACTTTTAACTGCTGTTGGTTTTGTGTCGGGACAAACCGAGATTCCGGCAGCTCCTGCAGCCGGGCAAAAGCAGTTTAAGTCATTTATTCACGCCGAAATGGTTTATCCTGAAAGTGTAAGGGCAAAAAATATTGAAGAAACGATTGAACTGAAATTCAGGGTGGAAGTTGATGGAACGCTTTCGCAAATGCAGGTGAAGTCAGGTTCTGATCCTGATTTAATCAACGAAGCAAAACGCCTGATAAAAATGGTGGTCTGGAGTCCGGCTCAAACCCGTGGGATGAATGTGCCATCGTATACCGAAGCAGAAGTTGAGTTTAACCTGAAAAAGTACGGACGTATAGTTAAAAGGAGAGGATATGATGTACCAACTTATGAATATCCGGTTGATACAAGCAGTTATATCAGATCAGTACGCGAAATTGACAAAGCTGCCATACCTGATTTTGGCGGCTCGCGGAATCTGGCCATGTACCTCGACAAAAACCTTGTGTATCCTGATTATGCCAAAAAACAAGGTATTTCCGGAATCGTAAAAATAAAGTTTGTCATCGAAACAAATGGTCATACTTCGAACTACGTAGTTCTGCAGAATGTTCAAATGGGTTGCACCGAAGAGGCCATGCGGGTGCTGGAAAGCATACACTGGAAACCGGCTTTTTTTGGCGGTAAAGCCGTACGCTCATGGAACTCTGCTTCAATCCGCTTTGGCGAATTATCGAATGATTTTAAATTTCAGCCAGCCAATCAGTTCAATTCAGCTTTTTAATTGAGTTTAAATGAAATGCTGTCGCCGGCATTTATTCCAAATTCGTCAGTAAATCCGGCATTTACCTCCACAACATAACGCGCAGGGCCTGAGGAAGGGATTGACTCAAGGCTGAAGGGTATCGTGTTTTCAGATATGCTTACGATACGCCTTTGATCGCTAACATATATTATATCCAGGGGGATTTTTGTATTCTTCATCCAGAAAGCCCTGTCTTCCATTTCATTAAAAACAAATAACATCCCATTGTCATGTTTCATTGATGACCGGTACATTAATCCCTGCTGACGTTCAGATTCTTCATCTGCAAGTTCAATGGCAATAGATTTTACAATACGATTTTCCGGAAGCTTAAAAAAGGTGAGTGAACCATCAAATCTGAAAGCAGGTTCAGCGGAAACAGATTTATTGTTACGATTTTTACCGGTAAACACCGGAAATACAAGAGAAACTATCAGTATTATTATCAAAATAACACTGGCTATCAACACGAATGGTTTTGATTTATAGCGTTTATGCTGTTGAAGCTTTGAAGGTTTACGATTTTTTACAGAAGCCATTGCTGGAGTTTTATAGTTTTGATGACAACAAAAGTAGAAGATTTCTGATTTTTTTTGACAGCAACTTGTGAATTTCAAAAATAGTTGTACTTTTGCACACCGTTTTGACACAAACGGATGTTCATAAAAATATTGGATCGGTAGTTCAGTTGGTTAGAATGCCGCCCTGTCACGGCGGAGGTCGCGGGTTCGAGTCCCGTCCGGTCCGCAGAAAGGTTGCCCAAAAGGCAGCCTTTTTTGTTTTCA
>CAZKCK010000172.1:0-5341 GCA_964550695.1 uncultured Bacteroidales bacterium
CCTTTCATGCCTTTTGGAATTCCATTAATCTCGAGTTGTTCACGTATACCGGCCATCAGCACAATTGCCAGTGTAAAACCGGCGGCTATTGCTGAAGCATAAACAACACTCATCACCATGCTGTAGTTTTTCTGAATTGCCAATATAGCAATACCAAGAACAGCACAGTTGGTTGTAATGAGCGGCAGATAAATACCTAATGCCTGATACAGCGGTGGGGCAACTTTTTTAAGGATAATTTCAACAACCTGAACCAGGAAAGCAATTACAAAAATAAAACTGATGGTAAGCATAAACTCTATGCCCAGAGGAACCAGAATATAATTGTAAACTATAAACGTAACCAGATTGGCCAGTGCCATTACAAAAATAACGGCAGCACCCATACCCATTGCCGTCGACACTTTGTTTGAAACGCCAAGGAAAGGGCAAATACCCAGAAACTGGGCAAGTACAACATTATTGACAAATAATGCAAGTATGATAACAGTGATAAATTCCATATACAAACCTCCAGTTTAAATATTGTATTTTTCTTTAATTCTGTTCATGATAGCGATAAGATATCCATATGTGATAAAGGCGCCCGGAGGAAGAATAAATATCAGAATGGTTGTAGAGTTTTCAGGAAGGACAGGAATATCAAAAATGGTCCCATTCCCAAGCAATTCTCTGATAGAGGCCATGAGTGTAAGTGCGAGTGTAAAACCTATGCCCATGCCGATACCGTCTAATATTGAGGGTACTATATTGTTTTTTTGCGCAAAAGCTTCGGCCCTGCCGAGAATGATACAGTTTACCACGATAAGTGGAATAAAAATACCAAGCGTGTCATAAAGTGCCGGAGTAAAGGCTTTCATCACAAGATCCACTATCGTTACAAATGTTGCTATAACAACAATAAATGCTGCAATTCGTACTTTATCGGGTATGAAGTTCTTTAAGAGTGCAATAAAGAGATTTGAAAAAACCAGTACGAAAGTGGTGGCAGCACCCATTCCAATGCCGTTCATAGCGGCAGTTGTAACAGCCAGTGTCGGGCAGGTACCCAGCACAAGCACAAACGTAGGATTCTCTTTAAACAATCCATTGGTCAGATATTTCAGGTTGCTCATTGTGTACCTCCTTTATTTTCAGTTGAATCAGTAACTGCAGGGTTAGTGTTGGCAAAATTCTTCATAAAAAGATCATATGCTTTCTGAACTCCGTCGCAAAATGCTCTTGATGAGATTGTTGCAGCGGTAATGGCATCTACCTCACCACCGTCTTTTTTAACTTTCATTTTAAAACTTCCGGGATTTTTACCATTAAACTGGTCTTTGAACTTCGGTTCTTTCATTTTGGTACCAAGTCCGGGTGTTTCTTTCTGCTCAACGATAACTATATTGTTGATTGACCCATCAGGTTTAAACCCGACCATCAGGTCAAACCTACCCGAAAATCCTTTTTCGGTAAAAGTCTTTACTGCAACTCCAACAATTTGTCCATCCAAGGTTCCGGTATAAAAACTCAAGCCATCAATAGTTTTAACATCAAGGGTTGGGTCATTGTCGAAAGGTGGGAGTACTTCCTTAACAGCAGAAATTTCTTTTTGCTTTGTAGCAACTTCAATGGGTCCTTTGGTGAGGGTGTACACAAATCCGAGAGCGGCTGACATTCCCACTGAAATAAAGAGCAGTGAGAGGATCATGTTCCTGAGATTTGATTCAAGTTTTTGTGACATAAATATCAGGATTTTAATTATTTACCAAATTTAGCAGGTTTGAATCCCTTGTTAATCAGGGGAACAACGGCATTCATGATTAATATAGCAAAAGATACGCCTTCAGGGTATGAACCCCAGACCCGTATCAAAACGGTAAGAACGCCACATCCAAGTCCGTATACGAGCATACCGTTGAATGACATGGGTGAAGTTACCATATCGGTAGCCATGAAGATGGCACCCAGCAGCAATCCTCCGGCCAGTATATGGAATATGGGGTCGATGTACAATTCAGGGTTAATCAACCACAGAATACCGGTAAAAAATACAACGGTCAAAATGTATGATACAGGAATATGCCATGTAATAATTTTACGGTAAAGCAGGTAAATTCCACCGATAATCAGCGCTATAGCTGAAACTTCGCCAAGTGAGCCACCCACCTGTCCGATAAACAGATTGGTGTAAGTAGGTAACTTAACCGAAAGTTGTGAGAGGGTTTCTCCGTTTGCGAGTCCTTCTTTAAGGGTTCCAAGGGCAGTGGGGCCGGTAAGGGCATCAAACGTAAACCAATTCTGTATGGGTAAAGGCCAATTGGTCATATCAACCGGAAATGAAATCAACAGAAACACACGTCCTGCCAGTGCCGGGTTAAATGGATTTTTCCCGAGTCCGCCATACGACATTTTGGCTATTCCGATGGCAACGAGACTTCCGATTATAATCTGCCACCAGGGTAAAGAACTTGGAACGTTAAAAGCAAGAAGTAAACCGGTAATTACTGCAGATCCATCGCTTACCGAAGGCTCCTGATGCATCACGTACTTCTGAATTATGAATTCAAAAGCCACACACGAAAAAACTGCAATTGCAGTCACGAGCAGCGCACTTATTCCAAAATACCAGCATGATACCATAAAAGCCGGTATCAATGCTATCACAACACCCCACATGATTGACCTGACGGTCATTTCACCATGCACATGCGGGGAGCCTGAAAGAGTTAGCTTATTCATATATATATCGTTAATTTTTTCTTGTTCTGATTATCTGAGCCACTTTATTCTTCCCCAAACGCACATGGTCGAGTAACGGACGTGCGGAGGGGCACGTAAACTGGCATGAACCACACTCCATACAATCGAGTATGTTATTCTCTTCTGCCATATCAAACATAGCTATTTCGGATATGCGTGCAAGCAGATAAGGCTCCAGACCCATCGGGCACACTGTTGTACATTTCCCGCATCTGATGCAAGGCTGAACCTTGTCCCTAAAGGTTTCACCATTGTTAAGCACCAGTATACCTGAAGTTCCTTTCACTACCGGCACTTCAACGGAACTGAGGGCTTTGCCCATCATGGGGCCTCCGTTAATCACCTTCCCCGCCTTTTCAGGTTGCCAGGCCGCAACACTCAGTAATTCAGAAACCGGAGTTCCGATACGTACCAACAGATTACACGGATTGCCAACATTTTTGCCTGTAACGGTAACCACCCGTTCAAACAGCGGTTTATTTTTCTGAACAGCTTCATATACGGCAAGTGCTGTTCCAACATTCTGTACCACACACCCCACTTCAAGCGGTAGTTTTCCGGATGGCACTTCTTTGCCGGTAAGAGCTTTAATCAATTGTTTTTCACCACCCTGCGGATATTTTACCGTGAGGGGAAAAACCTCAATGCCGGTAAATTCAGAAGAAAGTTTCTGTAAATGGCTGATAGCGTCAAGTTTGTTATTTTCAATTCCGATCAGGGCCTTTTCAACACCCAGTCCCTTCATCAATATTTTAATACCAACCATAATTTCAGGACCTTTTTCAAGCATCAGCCTATGGTCAGAAGTCAGGTATGGTTCACACTCAACACCATTCATAATCAGGTATTCAATCTTTTTCCCTTCAGGAACCATCAGCTTTACATGGGTAGGGAAAGTTGCCCCGCCAAGGCCAACAATGCCCATCTGCTTGATTTTCTGAACAATCTCAGCAGAATTAAGCTTAATATCCTTCACCAGATCAGGGCTTCTGTCAATTTCAGGTGCCCATGTATCGCCTTCAACGTCAATGTAAACTGCTGGCCGGCGATAACCGGAAGCATCGATATAATCATCAATTTTATCGACTTTGCCGGAAACGGGTGAATGGATATTTGATGAAATAAATGCTTCGCCGGTAGCAATCAACATACCGGTCATTACTAAATCACCCTTTTTTACGAGAGGTTTTGAAGAAGCTCCAAGGCTCTGGCCTAACGGCACAAACACCTTCTTTGGCAATGGCGGTGCCTGTATGGCACTGTTTGCAGAAAGCTTGTTTTCTTCAGGGTGAACACCACCTATTTTAAATGTTTTCAAGGTTTAATGCCTCCTGTTTATTAATGAGGTTTATGATAACAATCTATTAAACTGTTGCTTCGGCAACTTCAGTTGTTCCGGTAATCTTCACAGCCGGAAAATTCAGTTCAAGAATGGAAGATGTAGGACACTCTGCCACACATTTACGGCATAGTTTACATTTCTTAAAATCGATGTAGGCCAGGTTATTGGTAAGTGTTATGGAATCGTGCGGGCATATTTTGACGCATTTGCCACAACCAATACAAGCTACTTCACAATTTTTCTTTGCCAGGGCGCCCTTTTCCTGATTTATGCAAGAAACAAAAATCCGTCTGTCTTTCTTCCCTTTGAACCTGAGTTCAATGATACCTCTGGGGCAGGCCTTTACACATGCACCGCAGGCCACACAATTGTTATGAACCACAGGCAGGCCGGTTTCATGATCAATATGAATTGCATCGAAGCTACAAGCAGTTACACAGTCGCCAATACCAATGCAGCCGTGAGGGCAACCACTTTCGCCGGCAAAAAGGTAATGCGCAAAAGCGCAGGTATCTGCTCCATCAAGGTTTGCTTTAACAGGAGCATGTGCTTTTGAACCGTTACAACGGACAACAGCAATTTTTGGTTCAGTGATTTCGGGTGTCAGACCCATCACCTCACCAACTTTTGTCATCACTTCTGAACCACCTACCGGGCAGTTCAAGCCTTCAAGTGATTCATTTTTAACAATTGTTTCAGCAAAGTTCCGGCATCCTGCAAATCCACAACCTCCGCAATTGGCACCTGGCAAAACTTCAGCAACCAGATCAATACGGGGATCTTCAATTACTTTAAACTTCTGGGCTACAAAAAATAAAATCACTGCCGCAGCAACACCCAACGCACCGAGGGCAATAACCGCAAAAAGGATTGATTCGTTCACGGATAGGTTTTTTAGACTTTGGTTAATCGATTTCTAAAATCAGCGCAAATGTAGAAAACCTAATCAAATCAATAGCAATTCCCGATATTTTTAGTATTTTAAATGTAATAAATTAACAATTAATCAATTACATAAAGAATCTGTAATAGAATAGCAAGGCTAATACAATAATTATTAAACTAAACAATTGATTACAAATAGATTGGCAATTAATATATAGAATTTGTCTAAATTGCAGATAATCAGCTTATACATATTCTCAGTCAATATAAATACATTTTTGAATATTTATATTTTCCGTACGCTAAAACTAAAGGCAGACTGCAATTTATTTTTAAAAAATAATAACCCAAGATAGTACGGAACCAATGATA
>CAZKCK010000172.1:5441-7455 GCA_964550695.1 uncultured Bacteroidales bacterium
GACAAAATGGTAACGAATACAGTTCCATTTTCAATCTTCTGAACTACACCGGTATGAGAAATTTTATCCTGCATATTTTTTTTCTTGCAAAATTATCCCGAAAATGCCAACTTTGACCCATTGAAACCAGAAAGTTCAAAAACACTTTAGTGTTTCATTTGTTTTTTATATATACTACTGAAATTCAACACCAATCTAATAAATTATGGAACAAAATAGGGCTATTGAAATCCTGAAACAGGCAATTTTGCTTGAACGCAGGGGAAAAGCATTTTATGCACAGGCTGCCGAAGCAACCAAAAGTGATGCTGCAAAGCAGATATTTACAATGATGTCAGAAGAAGAAGATGAACACATCAAATTTCTTTCGACGCAATATGCACATTATATCAAAACAGAAGAATTTTTAGCTCCTGCAACACATACCCATGATCCGAACGAAGAAGTGGCAATGAAGGTGCTTACCGAGGAATTTAAAAAACAGGTTAATGCTGCAAGCTATGAAGCTGCTGCCATTTCTGCCGCTATGGATTTTGAAATGCGTGCGGTAAAAATTTATGCTGACCGTGCTGCCGAATCGGTTAATCCAAAAGAAAAAGAGCTTTATACGATGCTGGCAGAATGGGAAAAAGGACATCAGGAAATACTCAAAAATCTTGATGATGAATTGAAAGAAGACATCTGGAATGACAATGGCTTCTGGCCTTACTAAGAGCGAAAAAAGGTTAAAGGAGCAATCTAATGCATTGATAAATTGGGAATCTATCCAATTGTTTATATATTAGTTACAACAACCTGATTCCCTTTTTAGCCGAATGAGAAGTTTTAAGAATTATAAAGCCGGATTGAGTTGTCCGGCTTTTCTATTTAATTTTTAGTACGCTATTTAATCAGAAGCTGTTATAAATATCGGGTCTGTTACCTCTTATTATAACCTCATTGTGGCAATGAGTCGCAGGGGATTGGTAATCAGATCGAGGGCCTGATTGATATCGGTTACTACTACATCAGCAGCCATAAGTGTTTCAACAGCAACACCTTCAGAATTCATTACAGCGATGCCCAACCCGGCCTTTTTAAGCATCAGCTTATCATTGCGGCCATTGCCGATTGCAATAGTATTTTCCGAACCCAGATTTTTCAGGTAATCAGCTTTCAGAAGGTCCTGATTGTGGGGGCCTATCACAACAATTTCACAGTTAATTTCACCTACCTGATTGCATATATTCTGATAGGTATCTGCTGTAACGATGTGAATGGTTACACGCGATGCCAGAATGTTGAGCCTTTCTGCCAGACCCTGCAGCAAAATACCATCCAGACCAAGTGTTCCGTTAAAGTCGAACACTATGTGCTGTATCTGCAAATTCTTGTATCCCGGAATATTGATTTGTATCATGCTAACCAGTGTTAATATTACATAAACACTGTGGATGAGCAATTGTTGTTAACCCCTGCAAAATCTACGAACCAGTTCTGTATGTTGCGGAAATAAAGTGCTGAGATCACCAAAATCACCAATTTCAAAATCTTCATATTCAAACGCAGGTATCACCGTACAACCAATTAATGTATAACCGGTTACGTTATCCGGTTGCGCTGCAAACCAGGTTCCGTGGGGTATCAGTAACTGAAACACCTCGCCATGTGCGATATTACTTCCCATTTTATGTTGGGTATAACTACCATCGGCGTTCAGAAAATGAACTATAAGGCAATCGCCTTCAAAAAAATGCCAGATCTCATCGGATTTTAATCTGTGAAAAGCTGAAAAATCGCCGGGACCCAACAGGTAATAAATGGATGAATACAAATGGCGTGAATACCCATAACGTTCGGGGAGAGCGTCCTTTAAAATAAACTCTTCACTGTAGATTTGTCGTTTGAAATAACCTCCCTCGGGATGTGGTTCCAGGTCAAGATCATGGATAAGAGAGGTGGTTCGTTGGTGAGTATTCATAGGCAATAGGCAATAGGCATTAGGCAACAGGCAATAGGCATTAGGCAATAGGCA
>CAZKCK010000172.1:7555-8765 GCA_964550695.1 uncultured Bacteroidales bacterium
TTTAACCGGATACAGATTTCAATTTGTGTTTCCAATTCATACAATGAACCCCGGGCGATTGAAAGAAATTGTGCATAGTTACCGGTTGATTGTCTTCCATAACCTTCAGCAATATTGGAAGGTATTGAAACAGCCGCTCTTCGCATTTGCGAAATCAACCCAAAACACTCCTTGGATGGTAAATTATCAGTTAGCTTATATATCTTTTCAACAAAATCAATACTTCGTTGCCAGACAATCAAATCTTTGTATGTTTTTATCATTGGAAGAAGGCATTAGGCATTAGGCAATAGGCAAAAGATTTAATTGCCGGATTCCATCCTGACTTCATCGATGGTTTTGGCGCTTTCATTAAAAACCCATATCAGGCGGAGGGAAACCATATTGTTGTACTGATCACGGGTTTTGATATACTGCCCGTATACATTGTAAAAATCACGTGTACGGAGTTTCATGAGTGAATACGAGTATCTCAGATTTACCTTCAGATTTTTGTGCAGTCTGATCATCAGGTCGGCGTTGGCCAGCCAGTCGTCTTTTTTGTAAGTTCCTGAATTCAGATAGGTTGTCTCTACTTTATTACCATGCTCTTCTTCAGTTACACTTACCAGACGGCCATATGAAATTCCGGCTCCGAATGACATTACTTCTTTGTCGGTATATCTGATAATTAGTGGCACCTCCACATAATTCAGATGCAGTTTATACTCTCCTGTCAGAATTTTTGTTTCTCCGGTGATTGAATCCTTGCGTTCATCGTAATAGATGGCTCCCTGACTGCTTCCTTTCTGAGAAAACAGGGTTTCGAGTGACACTGACCAGTTCTTTGAAAAAGGGATGATAGCTGCTGCGCCAATGTTGGCTCCATAATGATGAAATCCATAAATCTCATCTCCATCCACCTGCGAAAAATTGGTGCCCACAATTGCCGCACCCTGAATAATTTGCGCTCTGGCTGTTTCAATCATCAGGATTGTAAACAACACAGTTACCGATAATATTCTTAATGTAAAACGTAAATTCATATCAATTGTATTAATAATATCATGAACGTAAAAGCACCTGCAAAATTACTGTTTAAGATTTTCTATTTCGCCATTCGCGGGTTAAAAAATCTATTGCCCCTGACGTAAAATGTCATCGTGTTAAGCCTGATGATTATTCCGATGAAATTAGGCCAGGGATTCCGGAGCAAATTAGGCCACTTTTA
>CAZKCK010000173.1:0-8698 GCA_964550695.1 uncultured Bacteroidales bacterium
ATAAAATGCAATCATATTTTTATAATCGCTGATGCGGATGTGCTCATCAATGCCATGAATACCCTCCAGATCAGATGCATGCAGGCTGTAAGGAGCAAAACGATACACATTGTCTGTTACAATCGCATAATGACGGCTGTCAGAAGTGGCAATCATCAGGTTGGGCATCACCAGCACACCGGGGAATTGCTCTCTGATGCTTATGGCCAGCGTATTGAATGCATAACTACCAACAGGTGAAACAGGTGAAGGGTCAATACGGGTGGAAACAAATTCTGTCTTTACCCTTGCATCATCAATCATTGTATTTATCCGCTCCATTAGTTGTGCGGTGGTTTCACCCGGAAGTATTCGCGAATTGATCACAGCCATTGCTTCAACAGGCAATACATTGTCGGTTTCGCCTGCTTTCAGCACCGTGGGAGCTGCGGTGGTCATAACGAGGGCACCGCCTGAAGCTGACTGTTTGTAAATAGAAGTGATAAGTCCGCTGAAGAGCCAGCGGTTGGCAAACACAATGCGCAGCGGCCACTGAGTTTCAGGACAGAGGTAATCCATAAAATCATCCACGGGCTCACTGATGCGGGTTTCAGGAAGCCGGTCAACAACCTTTATAACAGCAGTTGACAGCACCGAAATGGCCGTCTCTTTTTCAGGAGTTGAGGAATGCCCGCCCGCCATTTCCACTTTCAACTGTATGCTGGCATACCCTTTTTCAGAAGTACCAATCAGGGCAACCGGCTTATCAATGCCCGGAACCATGCCATGGGTGATTACCAGTCCTTCATCGAGCACCATTTCGGGCGAAATCCGGTGGATTTTCATCCAGTGAGCCATTGCAGCGGCTCCCAGGCCATCTCTTTCTTCATCGGCACCAAAAGCCAGATAAATACTTCGGGTGGGTGCAAATCCATCTTTCAGGAGTATTTCAACAGCCTCGAGTATGGCCATAAGGCTACCCTTATCATCCAGCGTTCCTCTGCCCCAAACAAAAGTCCCGTCATCAATGCCTGCAAAGGGTGCCTTTTTCCATTGTAAACTGTCAGCAGGAACCACATCCTGATGGGCTAGCAATAGCAAAGGTTTTAAATCATTACTGGTACCCTTGATAAAAAACATGAGTGCATATTGCGGAAAATCTTCGGTTAGCAAGTAGGTAAAAACATGCGGAAAGTTATGCTTTAAGAAGGTGTGAAAACGCATAAACACAACTGAATCCTGTGGGGGATTGTAGTTGTTAACAGTCTGATAACGTATCGCCTCTGAAAGACGGCCTTCAAAACCCGCCATAGGTTCAATGGGCTTCCCGGTTTCGGCGGGCAACTGATAAGAACTTACAAAAAGTGTTTTTATACACAGCAATGCAATCAGCATCAGTAGCATTAAACCCGTGAATCTTATAAATTTAACTTTCTTGCTCTTATTGCCCATGGATGAAAATTTAAAATTGTACTGCGAAGATAATCACGATCAAGATGTGTATAAATTTCGGTGGTGGTTATAGATGCATGTCCCAGCATATCCTGTACGGCACGCAGGTCGGCACCGCCATCAATCAGATGTGTGGCAAAGGAATGCCTGAAGGTATGCGGACTGATATTTTTATTCACACCTGCAGCCTTTGCAAGATCTTTCAGGATATAAAACACCATTACGCGCGAGAGTTTTCCGCCTCTCCGGTTCAGAAACAGGATATGTTCACTTCCCTTTTGAGGTGTAACATGGTTACGCACACCGTTCATGTAAAGACTGATACATTTGAGGGCCTCACTGCCAATGGGTACCAGCCGCTCTTTATCGCCTTTGCCAATGACCCTGATGAAGCCATCTTCAGGATATACATTTCTGGTTTTCAACCCTACAAGTTCAGAAACACGCAGGCCACAGCTATACAATGTTTCAACAATTGCCCTGTTGCGTTCACCTTCAGGGAGGCTCAGATCAATCACAGCAATCATACGGTTAATTTCATCAAGATTAAGCACTTCTGGAAGTTTGCGCCTTGTTTTGGGAGATTCCAGCAACTCAGCAGGACTTTTCTGAATCAGATCCTCCAGCAATAAATACTTAAAAAAAGTCTTAACACCCGAAATAATACGTGACTGCGATGTGGCGGCCATGCCCAGTTCATAAATAAAAGCTGTAAAACCGCGTAAATCATCATACACAACTTTAACCGGACTTATGGTTTTTCCATGAAGTTCAAGATACTGCTGCAACAGGCTGATGTCGTGCATATAAGCGTCGACAGTATTTTCTGACATCGCACGTTCAAACAGCACGTATGCCCTGAATCCTTTTAAATAAACCTGCCAGTCAGCCATGAAGAATAATTAGGTGGTTACAAAATTACGAATATTAGTGGGCACATGCGCTAATGGGTTTATGTGCTTATGGTCCTGAAGTGATTGCTACTTAAAATGGGTTAACATTTTTAAAATCATAATTGTGGTGATGCAAAAGATTGCCTCTTCTTTTGATTTTGGTTAATACCAGATGAAAGCGTTTTAAATTTTCATTATTCAAATAATAATTCACATCAAAAAGAGTTCAATAAGTTGTTAATCCATTACAAATGAACAAAAAACTAATCAACTTATTAGCAATCGTTGCTATCGGTTTACTGCTGTTCCAATGTGGACCGAAAACCAAAAACCTGCGGGAAGCTGCTTATTCTGATACAACTTTAACTAAATCCACGCAAATGGGTTCCTATAATTCGATGAATGAATTAAGCATGGAAACCAGGACTCCGGGTGATAAGAAATTTATCAAGACGGCAGAAACCAAATTCCTGGTGAAGGATGTACGGCAGGCTTCGGAAGTTATTGAAGATTTGGCTGCAAAAAATGATGGTTACATTGTGTCATCTGATCTTCAAAATCAGGAAACTGACTATGCAAGTGTAAATGTCAGCAGGGATTCGTGCCTGATTTCTAAAAAAATAATTGTTCAGAACAGCTTGGTATTAAAGGTGCCAAATACAATGCTGGATAGTCTGGTTAGAAAACTTAACAAACTTATCCTGTTTTTGGATTACAGGACCGTGCGGCTTGATGATATCACTTTTAGCTTGCTTATCAATCAGAAATCGGCCGAAAGGTTAAATGACTATTCACGTCAGCAAAAAACTCAGGCTGAGGCAAAAGGCGAAAAACTTAAGGATAAAACCTTAGCAGCAGAAAAAATGCTGGAACATCAGTTGCAGGCAGATAAAATTCAGATTGAAAATCAATCACTTGAAGATCAAGTGAAATATTGTACACTCACTATTTACATTTATCAAAAACCCTTTTATTACACTGAAAAACAGGTGATACTGAACACTGATTCTTTCAGACCTGGCTTTTTCACCCAATTGTATTATGCCAGCCTTGAAGGATGGGATTACTTAAAATCATTCATTGTTTTTATGGTCAGCATCTGGTGGTTACTGGTGTGTATTGTGGTGGGAATATTTGCTTACAGACGCTTGCATGCATGGAAAATAAGCAACAAGAATCACTGATTTCCATTGAATTCAACAAAGTAATTTCATTATTCAATCAAAGGTTTTAAGCAGGTTTTTCCTGAATCCTTTGCCCTAATTCGCTTTAATTGCTTATCTTGCAGGCATTGCCATTATACTATTGACCGAAAGGTTTACAGGAACTTCTGAAACCTTGTTTTTGTATAAAAGCAAGATTCGCAAAATTATCTTTATCGTCCCATAAATGTCTGTTGAACAATGATTCCTGCAAAAAAAGAACATCCTGCCGAAAAAACCAGATTGCACCCGCGAAACCGGCACCGTGAACGCTATGATTTCAAACGACTGATTGAAAGTTATCCGGAATTGGCTCCATATGTAAAGTTAAATATTTACAACGATGAGTCTGTTGATTTTTTTGATCCGGAAGCTGTTAAAACACTCAATGCCGCGTTGTTAAAACATTATTACAACATCAGCCACTGGAACATTCCCGAAAACTACTTAAGCCCACCTGTTCCGGGCAGAGCCGATTATATACATCATATCGCTGATTTACTGGGTAGTAAAAATTTTGGAAAAATTCCAACCGGAGATCAGATCAAATGCCTTGATGTTGGAGTAGGTGCAAATTGCGTATATCCAATTATAGGGAACAAAGAATATGGATGGAATTTTATTGGTTCTGACATTGATCCTGTTGCCATTGAGTCTGCAAACCGTATCATTGGATTAAATACCTTTCTGAAGGATAAAATTGAAATCAGATTTCAGCATCAACCCAACGATATTTTTTTCGGGATACTAAAGAAGGAAGAGTTTGTTGATTTAACCATCTGCAATCCACCATTTCATGCCAATCAGGCTGAAGCAGAATCAGGTGCTCTGCGGAAACTAAGGAATCTGAAGCACAAAAAAGTAACAGCTCCGGTACTGAATTTTGGTGGCAAACCCGGCGAATTGTGCTGCAAGGGTGGTGAAGAAAAATTTGTTTGTGACATGATTCGCCAAAGCAAGTTTTTTGCTGAATCATGTTTTTGGTTTTCCACATTGGTAGCAAAGCAAAGCCATCTGAAACGAATCAATGAGGCCCTGAACGATGCGGATGTTGCTGAAGTTAAATCCATTCCAATGGGTCAGGGAAATAAAACCAGCAGAATTGTGGCCTGGACATTTCTCACACCCGAAAAGCAGAAAAACTGGTCGGAAACCAGATGGAATACATTCTTGTAAACATAGTCTAAAACCAGCTGTAATTTACGCACAAAAAGCCCCATGATTCAGGAACCATGGGGCTTTTAATGTATTATGCATTGAATCAGAGGACTTTTAGAAATCGCTTTGTCAATGTTCTGAATAGTCAATTTAATACGTCAGCAGCAAATTTTCGGGCATCAACATTAACTTGAAGCCAGAAACCGTTCGGTTTCGATGGCAGCCATACAACCAGTACCTGCTGCTGTGATGGCCTGACGGTAATGATGATCCTGTACATCACCTGCTGCAAAAACGCCTTCCACACTGGTTGAAGTTGTTCCGGGTTTGGTAATGATATAACCGGTTTCATCCAGTGCAATCTGGTTTTTGAAAATTTCGGCATTGGGAGTATGTCCGATGGCCACAAAGAAACCTTCAACATCAATCTTCCGGGTTTCACCGGTTTTTACATTTTTCAGGATGGCACCGTTCACTGATTTCATAAAACCCTGCTTATCACCAACAATTTCCTCGGTAACGTGATTCCAGAGAACCTCAATATTAGGTGTACTGAATACCTTGGCCTGCATGGCTTTTGAAGCCCTTAACTCATCACGGCGCACAATCATATAAACCTTACGGGCCAGTTTTGCCAGATAAGTGGCTTCTTCGGCGGCAGTATCACCACCGCCCACAATTGCAACATCTTTTCCGCGGTAAAAATAGCCATCACATGTGGCACATCCTGAAACACCGGCACCCATAAATTCCTGTTCAGAACCCAATCCCATCCATTTGGCTGAGGCGCCGGTTGCTATAATCACGGCATCGGCCAGTATCACATTGCCGTCATCCGCAACACACCTGAACGGGCGTTTTGCAAAGTCAACTTCGGTTATCACACCCCAACGTACGTCTGCACCGAAGCGTTGAGCCTGTTTTTTAAGATCTTCCATCAATTCCGGCCCTTTTACACCCTCGGGATAACCCGGAAAATTATCGACTTCAGTTGTGATTGTTAATTGACCACCCGGCTGCATGCCTTCATAAACTATGGGTTTAAGATCAGCACGGCCGGCGTAGATGGCAGCAGTATAACCTGCTGGACCTGAACCGATAATCAGGCATTTTGTATTTTCAGTTTTCTCACTCATCAGCAAAATATTTTAAGTTTGGAGATTAATATTTTCAAAGCGGACAGGATTTTCAAAAATTGTTCCACTTTCAAAAGTGCGAAAATTTTGCGATATAAACAAATATGTTTAGATATTTCTGCCAAAATGTCAACAATTGGGTCTGAAAATCAATTGTTAAATTTATTTTAAGAAATCATTAACAATCCACCATTTAAAAAACCCAATGTAATCGTCTAACATTTTGTAAATTGCACCCCCATACCTACTTTACCAAATAACCATGATAAACCGTTTTTATTCATTATCAATTAGTTTCATGATCATTTGCCTGCTTACCGGAAGTATTTCCGCACAGCAAATGACCGTTTCCAAAGCAAAATATTTCCGCAAATCGCCGCCATTGCGTGATATGGATGTAATTCTTCCCGGTCCGACTGACCGTGCCTGGAAAGACAGCATTGTACGAAACCTCGCGATTGACGAGGTAAAGGATATTCCGTATCAGCTTACACCGGCAGCAGCCGATCCTGTAAGGCAGGATGTTAATGGCAGCATGACCAGCGGTGGTCCGACGGTGAACATCGACGGGATAGGAAACGTGGATGGTGTTTATCCACCTGATACTGATGGAGATGTTGGCCCGAATCATTATTTTCAGATGATTAACCTTTCATTTGCCATTTTCGACAAACAAGGAAATAAATTGTATGGCCCTGCTAAAAACAGCACTTTATGGACAGGATTTGTGGGTCCGTGGGCAGGCACCAATGACGGTGACCCCATTGTTCTATACGATGAAGCTGCTGACCGTTGGTTTGCAAGCCAGTTTGCAGTAAATACAGCAAATGGTTCATACTGGGAGCTCATTGCAGTTTCTCAGACACCTGACCCGCTGGGTGCCTGGTATCAGTATGCGTATGAATTCCCCGCATTTAATGATTACCCTAAAGTCGGCGTTTGGGGCGATGCTTACTATGCATCATTCAATATGTTTGGAAGTTACCACCGCGTAGCTGCTTCTGCCTTTGAACGTGCTGAAATGATTGCCGGAAATCCTGCAGCCCGTATGGTGCTTTTTGATTTGCCCGAGAACGCAGGACCCTGGAGTATGCAGCCTTCTGACGTTGATGGTCAGGTGCCGCCAGCCGGAACTCCCAATTATTATGCATATTTTACCGATAATGGAACAGGCGGCGGTCAGGATGAAATGCATTTCTGGGAATTTCATGTAGATTGGACAAATGTGGCCAATTCAACCTTTACCAATGCATTTACATTACCCGTAGCGCCCTTTGATGCGTATTTCTGTGATGCCCCGCGTGGTGCCTGTATTACCCAGCCCGGCACAGGACAGCAACTCGAAACGCTTTCTGACCGTTTGATGTATCGTTTGCAATACAGAAATTTCGGAACTTATCAAACCATGGTCACCAGCCATTCAGTTGATTTTGACGGAAACGGACATTCGGGTGTCAGGTGGTATGAATTCCGGAAAACAGGAACTGCTCCATGGGCTGTCAGACAGCAGGGAACCTATGCCCCCGATGTGTCAAACCGGTGGATGCCCAGTGCAGCCATGAATGCCAATGGAAGCATTGCCGTTGGATATACACTTTCTGATGGTACACATTATCCATCACTTCGCTATGCTGGCCGGTCAGCCGGAGCACCGCTCGGAACACTCAATTTTGCTGAAGTTGAAGCCAGAACAGGTACTGCATCACAGGGAAGTTATGCCCGTTGGGGCGATTATGCAAATATGGCCGTTGATCCTGTTGATGATACAACATTCTGGTTTACTACTGAATATATGAAATATGGATGGGCAACACGTATCATATCATTTAATTTTGGAACAACTTCAAGCGTTGCAACAAATGCAGGTACTGATACTACCATGTGTTCTGCACTTGCCTACAACAATACATCAGCTTCGGCCCAGAATTACCGGCTGGTTGAATGGACAACTTCAGGCGATGGATATTTCATCAGGCCCAATGAAGTAAACTCAATTTATTTTTCAGGAACTGCTGATAAGGAAGCCGGAAATGTATCACTGGCACTTAAGGCATTTGGTTACGATTTAACGAGTGAACAATCTGACACCATGTTATTATCGCTCAGCCCGATGCCAGTATGTGGCGCCGGCCCTGATACAACAATCTGCCTGAATGACCCGGCTTTTCTGTCAGGTGCTGCCCAAAATTATGACTCATTAAAATGGACAACCAGTGGTGATGGCATATTTTCATCAGATACAATCTTAAATCCGGAATACAATCCCGGTCCGTTGGATATTTCAAAAGGATTTGCCAAACTCAAATTAACCGCATATCCTGTAATGCCCTGCCCGGTTCCGGTTAATGATCAGATGAAGGTCACAATAGATGCATGCACCGGGGCTGAATTCAATGGCAAACTGCCTTTTGCCTTCTCGGTAACCCCTAACCCTTCAAATGGAACATTTACTTATACCATTCAGGGATTGAAGGATCAGAATGCTGTTTTAAAGCTGTTCGATGCACTCGGGCAATTGGTATTTACACAGGTTTTGGATGCTACAGGGGCAAGGATTATGAATAAAATCAATCTCGGATATATGCCCAAAGGAGTGTATCTTCTTAAAGTTGAAACCGGAAATGAAGTAAAAACGATAAAGATTGTTACAAAATAATTCTATATGCTGTTAAAAATCAAATTATTGCTTTACGATCGTATAATTTTCTCTGGTATGAATTGATTTTTAGCTTGGCAGAAAAGATAAAATTGTATATTTGCACCCGCTTTCAGCAGCAATGTTGAAGGAGCTACGGATCGGGGCGTGGCGCAGTTGGCTAGCGTACTTGCATGGGGTGCAAGGGGTCGCGAGTTCGAGTCTCGCCGCTCCGACCAAAAC
>CAZKCK010000174.1:0-8663 GCA_964550695.1 uncultured Bacteroidales bacterium
GCTGATCCTGTTTCTGCTGATCCTGCTTCTGCTGATCCTGCTTTTGCTGATCCTGCTTTTGATCTTGCTTCTGATCTTGTTTCTGGTCCTTGTTTTGGTCTTTATTTTGCTGATTCTGCGCTTGACGGCGTGCGTATTCCAGATTGTAACGGGTATCCTCGTCAGAAGGATTAATCTTCAACGAATTTTTAAAAGCTTCAAAAGCTTCCTGATATTTTTTAGCCTGCAGCAATGAATTACCAATATTAAACCAGGCATTGGCAGCTGTCTTTTTATCAATATCAGTCCTTTGCGCAACTGAAGCGAAGTTTTTACCAGCTTCTTCGTAGTTCTTCTGACGGTACAATGCATCACCCAGGTTGAACTGGCCTTTGAACGAAGTTGGATTTTTTTCGAGCGCTTTGCGATAGGCTACCTCTGCATCGGTATACTTTGCATTTTCAAATGACTGATTGCCCTTTCTGATGAGTTTATTCTCACGTTGGGCCGATGCTGTTTGCATTGCAAGAACAAACAATGAAGCAATTAAACAATATTGAATGATCTGTCTCATTTTTGTGCTTTTTCAAATAAACGGATTTTGTCGAACCATTTGCTTTTTCTTTCACTGAGAAGCACTTCGGCAAACAGCAAAATAAAAGCAGCCCAGATAAAATAGTAAAACCGGTTTTCATAGTCTGAATAGAGTTTTGTATCAAATTCCGATTTTTCAATTTTTCCGGTTTCTTCCAGAACTTTTTTCAGGGAAGTCTGTGTACTTGTGGATCTTACATAGATGCCAAGTCCGGCAGAAGCAATCTGCTGAAGGATGGTCTCATTCAGTTTTGTAACAATGGTATTTCCTTCATTGTCTTTCCTGAAGCCTGTGACCTGTCCTGATTCAGTGACCTGGGGAATGGGAGAGCCTTCGGGTGAGCCAATTCCAATAGTAAAGATACGCACACCCTTCTCTGCCAGTTTGGTAGCTTCTTCCACTGCATTGCCTTCATGGTCTTCACCATCGGTAATCACAACCACTGCCTTGTTATGTTTGTCATCATTAAACGCCTCTGCAGCAAGGCTTAATGCCTCGGCAATGGCTGTTCCCTGTGTGGGGACCAGTTCGGGCCTGATGGTTGAAAGAAACATTTTGGCAGCAGCATAATCGGAAGTAATCGGAAGCTGAACATACCCTTTGCCGGCAAACACCACGATGCCGATCCTGTCGCCCTTGAGGTTGTCGATAAGCTTTGAAATGGCCAGTTTTGCATTTTCGAGCCTGTTGGGAGCTATGTCTTCGGCAAGCATACTGTTCGAAACATCAAGGCAAATCATCATATCGATGCCCTTATGCTGTGCTTTCGACAATTTTGAACCGAGCTGGGGATTGGCTGCTGCTATCACCAGCATGGCAATGGCAAAAGAAAACAGGATAAATTTAAAACTTTGCCTTTTCCACGACAAGGAGGGAATCATCCTCAGCATGAGGGGCGTTTCACCAAAGCGTTTGAGCGCCCTCTTTTTCCATCGTCTGGCAATGATAAACAGGATTGCCAGCAGTGGTAAAACCGCAAGGCCATATAAAAATTCCGGATTTTCGAACCTGAACATTTTAAGTTGTTTTACAATTATTAAACAATCAGGGAGCAGTCCTGAATAAGGTACTGGCTAAAACAAACTCTGCCACAAGCAGTAATAATGCAGCAATTACAAGACCCAAAAATTCATCGTGCCTGTTATGAAATTCAGTCACATCGATGCGCGATTTTTCCATTTTGTCAATTTCCTGATAAATGGCTTTGAGTTTTGTATTGTTGGTAGCCCTGAAATACTTACCACCGGTCATACCGGCGATAGAAGTCAGCAGTTGTTCATCAATTTTAACTTCTACATTTTGATATTGAACGCCATAGGGAGTTTTAAAGGGATAGGGAGCCATTCCCATTGTGCCGACGCCAATGGTGTAAACCCTGATTCCGTATTTTTTGGCTATTTCACCTGCCGAAGTAGGATCGATATTGCCACGGTTGTTTTCTCCATCGGTCAGCAAAATAATGACTTTGCTGATTGCCTGACTTTCGGTTAAACGATTGACTGCGGTTGCCAATCCGTCGCCAATGGCGGTTCCGTCTTCTATCATTCCGCTTTTGATTCCTTCAAACATGTTGTTAATCACTGAATGATCAGTAGTTAGCGGAACCTGGGTAAATGCTTCACCCGAAAAAATGACCAATCCGATGCGGTCGTTGGGGCGGCCTGCAATAAAGTCGAGGATTACACTCTTTGCGGCTTCGAGCCTGTTCGGGCTGAAGTCTTCGGCAAGCATACTTCCCGAAATATCGAGCGCGGTCACGATATCAATCCCCTGCACATTCACATCCTGCCGGCTGGTACTTGATTGTGGCCTGGCAAGCGCAACGATGAGCAGCGTAAGGGCAAGCATACGCAATGCAAAACCTGAATGCCTGAGCCGCTGTTTCAGGGTGGGTTTCATCGACCTGAAAACCTCTGTTGCCGGAAACTGTATGGTGGCATTGCGCGTATTGTTCTTATACCAGTACCATACAATCAGTGCCGGAACAATCACCAGCAGAATCAGCAGGTACGGATTAACAAATGCGATATTTGAAAAAATTCCTGACATAATTAACTGTTTAATTCTGGTTTACCTGTCTCAATTGCAGTTTCGATGGGCTTTTCAGGTTGCTGGATTGCAATCTGTCGCGTGTTCATGATAAATGCAATACATGAAGCCATTGCATTGTCATTTTCAGTGGGTAAAGGTTCGCCTTTGGCAAACTTAACCATATCTGAATTAAAAAGCGTGCTTTTCAATCCTGCGAATGCCTCGGCTTCAATCCGTTGCCTGCCAAGGGCTTCCAGTATTTCATCAGAAGTCATTTCTGCAGCAGCAATGCCCATGGTTGCTTCAATGTATACCCTTACAATATCAATCAGCTCAGTGTAATACGCCTTGACCTGCCCGTTCTGCCACAGTTTTTTCAGTCGCAGGGCCTCAATGGCCTGCAAGGCAGCTTCGTGTGGTGGTACTTTGGGTTTGAAGTCAGGCTGGAAGAACGGCACTTTCCCTTTGCGGATGGTGATGAAATAATACACCACCACACCAACCACGATGAGGATAAACAGCAAAAGTATCCAGGGCAGGGCTTCGCGGAATGTGTATTTTGCATGTATCGGGCCACGGATGTCTTTGAATGCCTGTGTGGTATCAACTGCAACAGTATTTACCCGGAAGAGGATAGGTGTGGTTTCAACAAAGCGGGGAGCGGTATCTGTCTGGGTCATGAAGGCAAACCTTACAGGTTGTATGGCATAAACCCCTGAATCAAATGAGGTAATGGTAAGGCGCTGGCTTAAAACGGTCAGGCTGCCTGAGGCTGGAAGTGTATCAATTTTTGAGCGTTTAACAATTTCAATCCCCTTCATGATGGTGTCGCCCTGAAGCGGCCAGTCGATGCGTGCACCTTTCGGAAAGCTGAATTCAAGTTTCATGCCCACCTGATCACCAACCATGATGCGGGTGGTGTCGATCACCGCTTTGGCCCCGGGGTTTGTGTTCTGGGCAAAAATCTGAAAACCTGAAAGCAACATAATAGCCGCCATCATGATTAAAGATTTGCTCCGTAATATAGAATGTATTCGTTTCATATTCATTCGCTTAAAATAGCTATGAGCGTTTGGCCCCTCTTTTTTTGAAAAGATTTATCAATGGGCGAACATAATCCTGACCGGTACCGATTGAAGTAAAGTCGATGCCTGACCGTTTGAAAAGGTCATCAAGATAGCGGTCATGCAGCACCTGTTTGCGGGCATACTCTTCACGAATGCCGCGGTCAGATGAATCGATCCAGATCCGGTGCCCGTTTTCGGCATCCTGCAACTGTATGAGTCCGGCATCGGGGAGTTCACGTTCACGCTCGTCATAAATGCGCAAGGCTATCAGTTCGTGCTTGCGGCTGGCAATGCGCAGTGCATCTTCAAATCCGCGGTCGGCAAAATCTGACAACAAAAAAGCAATGCTGCGCTTCTTGATCACATTGGTCATATACCTGAGACCCTCGGCAATGCTGGTTTCCTGATTCTGAGGTTTGAAGTCGATCAGTTCTCTGATAATGCGCAGGATATGTGTCTGGCCTTTCTTGGGAGGAATGAATTTCTCAATACGGTTGCTGAAAAAGATGATCCCCACCTTGTCGTTGTTCTGAATGGCTGAAAACGAGAGCACGGCAGCTATTTCGGTAATCATATCTTCCTTGAGCTGAACACGGGTGCCGAATTCATTCGATCCACTTACATCTACCAGTAAAATAACGGTAAGCTCACGCTCTTCTTCAAAAATCTTTACAAAAGGATGGTTAAACCTCGCCGTTACATTCCAGTCGATGCTGCGGATATCATCACCATACTGGTATTCACGTACTTCGCTGAAAGCCATACCACGTCCCTTGAACATGCTGTGGTATTCGCCCGAGAAGATGTGGTTCGACAACCCCCGCGTTTTGATTTCTATTTTACGGACTTTTTTGAATATTTCGGATGCGTCCATTTGAATCTTGAGTTTATCCTGTTAAATGGTTTCGGATTCTTCCTGCATCATACGCTTCATGCAGGCTTCATTTGGCTTGTTCGTCAGTTGAGGCTAGGGCACTTCAACCGTATTCAGGATTTCGTTGATGATTTCTTCGGTGGTGATATTTTCGGCTTCGGCCTCATAGGTAAGTCCGATGCGGTGGCGGAGCACGTCATGCGCAATGGCGCGTACATCCTCAGGAATAACGTATCCGCGGCGTTTGATAAAGGCAAAAGCCTTTGAAGCCAGGGCCATGTTGATGCTGGCACGTGGTGAGCCTCCATATGAAATCATGCTCTTGAAATTGCCCAGTTTGTATTTCTCAGGATAACGTGTGGCAAAAACGATGTCGGTGATATAGTTTTCGATCTTTTCATCCAGATACACTTCACGCACCACATTGCGGGCATTGATGATGTCGGCAGTCTTGAGGATGGTGGAGGTTTTGGGGAACGATTCAGCCACATTCTGGCGCATGATCAGTTTCTCTTCTTCCTTGTCAGGATAGCCAATGACTACCTTGAGCATAAAACGGTCGACCTGTGCTTCGGGCAGGGGGTAGGTACCTTCCTGTTCGATGGGGTTCTGTGTGGCAAGCACCAGAAAAGGTTCTTCGAGTTTATACGTCTGATCGCCGATGGTTACCTGACGCTCCTGCATGGCCTCGAGCAAGGCGCTCTGAACCTTTGCCGGTGAACGGTTGATTTCGTCGGCCAGGATGAAGTTGGCAAAAACGGGGCCTTTACGCACCTGAAATTCCTCTTTTTTCTGGCTGTACACCAGCGTACCGATAAGGTCGGCAGGGAGCAGGTCGGGGGTGAACTGAATGCGGCTGAATTTTGCATCAATTACGTTGGCCAACGATTTAATGGCCAGTGTTTTTGCAAGCCCGGGCACGCCTTCGAGCAGGATATGGCCATTTGAAAGCAGACCGATGAGCAGACGCTCTACCATTTGCTTCTGGCCAATGATTACTTTATTCATTTCCAGACGGATGAGGTCGGTAAAGGAACTCTCGCGCTGGATCCGTTCGTTTAATTCTTTGATATCAGTATGCATAATAGTACTTGATTTAAAATCAGTGCAAAATTAAAAAGCCCTGCTATCAGGGCAATACTTTTGTGGTTAATTATTGTTAAGCCAAAGGTTAAAGAGTGTTAACAGCCTGATTATGTTGCTAAATGAAGGTAATTATTTAATTCTCAACAGGCTGAATCATGGTTCAGCCCATGGTGGTAAAACCAGACTTGAAGTGGTATGTAAGCCTGGTGCTGATCGAACTCCGCTTGAATATCAGAAAGTTAAACCGTGTCGATGACCTTTTTGAGTTTGGCGCGCATCTCACCGCCAATGCAGCGTACTTCTTCATTCTGCACAGCCATCATGGCGCCTTCGGGGTCAACCACTGACACTTCACACTCATGTTCGTTCAGTTGCTGCACGATGGTATTGCATGGGAGCAGGATGCCGATTTTATCTTCTTCGCGGATAGCACGATAGGCATAAGCGGGTGAGCAGGCGCCCAGAATTTTATATTTTCTGAAATCAACACCCAGTTTTTCTTTGATTTTTTCCTGAAAATCAATTTCCATAATCACGCCAAGGCCTTCTTTGGCAAGGGCTTCACGCAGCCTGGCTTCGGCAGTCTCAAAGTCGCAGGCAATAATTTTACTAAAATAGTATCCCATAGTTTATATCCATTTGACTACTATAACAAAGCCGGGACGATAATGTTTTCTTTGGAGAATTTTGAATTAGGATCCTTCGGCAGGCTCAGGATAAAATTTTTAATTTTTAATTAGCCCACCCAGATTATTCATGCTTCGTGGAGTAGGCAGTAGGTAGTAGGCAGTAGGTAGTAGGCAGTAAGTAGTCGGTAGTAGAGTTGGTGTGCACTTCACCCGTAGCCTTTCACCATTCACCAAAAGAATTACACTTAGATTCCGATTTCGTTTAACCAGTTTATAAAAATATGATCAATTCGTACCATTTCATTTGTTTCACTATTCAACGGTGCATGACCACATTTTGGAAGAATAACAATCTCATAATCCTTATTTCCACTGATATTCATGTAATTGGTAATATTTTTAACGCAGACATCAGTAGGTACAACAATATCATTGGCTCCAAAAACTGACAGCCAGTTTTTATTGAAATTTTTAAGTTCTGATAAATACTCGTTTTTCATCGATTTCCATGTGGGTAAAAGACCTTTAAAATTAGGGATACTGTCCATTTCCTCTTTTGTAAAGGGCAAAATCCCCTGATCAAAGCGTTTTCTGAATTCAAAAATCTCCTTATTTACCAATTTATGATCTTCTGAATTATCACTTATCCAGGCATCGAATGATTTTTTCCACAAAGGAAGAATTTCATTTAAAACAGAATCACTTAAATTTTTTGATTTCAACCAGCCTGATGTTGCATAAAAACGACTGTCGAACGTATTGGTAACATCACCTGCATAACTGGCGGCAAATTTAATAAGAGGATAGCGCGCTGCGGCAAGATAGGCAATACGCCCGCCTTCACTGCCTCCCAAAACACCTATTTTATCAGGATTTATCCGTTTGTGGCATGACAGGAATTTGGCTATATTCCCAATATCGGTCACATAATCGTCATATGTTGTTTGGTTTATATTACCCTCTGATTCGCCTGAGGATCTTTTGTCGTGAACAAACGCAGCAATACCACAATGCGCAAAAATAGGAGCTATCCACTCCGACAAGCTTTTTCCGCCACCTCCGTTGGCCAGGATTACTAAAGAAAAGTTTCCCGTTTTTTTAGGAATGTATAACCACCCGCAGATTTTAAAACCTTCACTTGATATTTTGATCTTTTCAACAGTAAAAGTGCTATCTGCCACCATATTACCGTTTGCATCCATTTTGCTCAATGGTCCGCTTTGACCCGGAAAGTACCCGGTTAAACAAGCCGGCGACTCAAGTAGTTTTTTCAATCGCGATTCGGTAGCTATATGTGAATCATTTTTTGGTGCCTGAAAATTATTCTGGCAGAATAGCGTGGAAGTGATTGTAAATAAAATACTTAATGCTATCAAAAATCGATGCTGCTTCGTTTGACTTTTCATTGGGATAAAATTTTTGAGATTGATAGTAACAGAAATTTATAACTAAACGATAGTCTTTGAACTATATTTTTAGTTAAACAAAATTATAACTAATTTTTTAGTTAATCAAAAAATAATAACCCTTGTATGAAAAATTATGCTGTTTAAATTGGATTTAAAAATCTTAGTTTGCTATGATTGAAGTTTCTGTACTGAATATGAAGCCTTCCACCATTGCCTGAACAAGTTGCCGGCTTCGGCGGGTTTCATGGCGTAGATGTTTGAGCCCAGGGCAAGGGCATCGGTGGTCAATTGTTTCTTTTTGTTCCGGATGCCGGCCCTGATGCCCCTGATGGTTGTTTCGTGTTGCTTTTTGCCTGGTTTCAGATGCGACAGTTGGCCCGAAAGTACGCATAAATCATGGTGCCGGCCCTGATAATCAGACAGCAGGTTCAGCTCACGCGTAAAGGCATTGATGACCGGCGGCCAGAGGCTGCGCAGCATCTGCATCATGTACATCATGTATTTAGAATCTTTACGCCATTCGTGCATCAGATGATCGTCGTAAGATTTGTGCAGCAGCCGTTTGGTTTTTTTTCCGCTGCCGTAAGCGCGGCTGATGGCCCGGCGGATGATGGTACCGGCATCGTGTTCGAATCGCCAGGCAGTGATGCGGGCGCGGGCAGCTTCTGTTTGTTCAATAATTCCGGTAAAGAGTTCTTCGGTGCGGGTTTCGCGCAGCAGGGCGGCTCTTTTGAGTTGCAGCCGGCGTTTCCAGCTATTCAGCAGGCTCAGGGTCTCGGGTGAGCGGCGTGTTTTCTCCAGTTCTTCAATGGCTTCGATGCTGGCGGTGTAATCACGCAGGAAGGAGAGGCGGCGTGAGGTATCGCGGTAAAAGGCATTCTCGGCATGGTAGGCTACTTCGCCTATTTCACTACGCAGCAGCCGCAACACTGCACGGATTTTTTTAAAACATACACGGGCATTGTGAACCGATTCGTGGATATTGGCCCTGCG
>CAZKCK010000175.1:0-8654 GCA_964550695.1 uncultured Bacteroidales bacterium
AATGGGAATTGTACTGCCATTTGTAAACACCATGGTCAATTATGGGCTTCAGACGATACAAAGCTTTTTGCATTTGATGCGAATCAGCATACCTGGACATTATTTCAAGATTCGCTTTATTTTTATTGGATGAGGGTTGTGGATGATTACCTGTATGGGTCATCTGCCTTTAATGGTTTTTACCGCTATGATTCAGTGAGCTCGGCCTGGATAGCCGAAAATACGGGGCTTGAAACAATGAACGTGCACGCTGTTGCGGGGTTTGATACTACCCTGTTTTTGGCAACCAATGTGGGACCCTATACCTGTTCAAATCCATACATTTGGGAGCCTGATTATTACGGTTTGAATCAGGCATATATTAGAATGATTAGCTGCAATGGCAACGAAATGTGGGTCAAGGCTACACGTGGGATATTCATTTCAACTGATCAGGGCGCGCATTTTACACATCATGCATTTCAGGGGATTCCAATGCCAGATCAGGCGATACTCACTGATTCGGTTTGTTATGTGATTGCGGCTGACAGTGTTTACATCTCTCATGATCATGGTGTAACTTGGCTTCAAGAAAATGCCGGGCTTCCCTGGTCCGCGCAATGGTTTAATTTACGTGTATATGAACTGGCTATCAACAGCGACTACCTCTTTTTAGGAACGAATAATGGACTCTTCAGATCTTTGCACAACCCTGTAATCTGGGAAAAAGTTGAAGCAATGGGTGACAGAAGAATTAGAAGTCTGCATGTTTTTAACTCTGTGCTCTTTGCTTCCGGCATTAATTACGCCAATAATACTGCTTCTTTTACATTCCGATCTGCTGACAATGGTGCAAGTTTCGATTCAATAGAATGTTTTCCAGTTGGTTACGAACATTTTATAGCAAATGATGAAAATAATTTCTATGCCTTGATTTTCAACCAACTTTTTCGCTCTACTGATGACGGGATTTCGTGGGCTCAGATGCCGATGGAAACAACGCAATTACATGGTTTAGGAGTACTAGCAAACGAGGGCGCCGTAATTGCTACTGGTACAATTCCCGGTTGGACCGGTGTAGGCACCTATTTTTCGGTTACGTATGATGATGGCAATCATTGGTATGATCTCAGGGGCAATCTTCCTAATCCAGCATGGCCAATTATGGGCGAGGACAATATTAACGATCAACGGCTGTTTGCTTCTTCAGGCTACAATGGCGGCCTTTGGTACCGCGATGATATTCTCACCGGAATTGAACCCGACAAAACGATTTCGCATTCCGGCATCGTACTTTCACCCAATCCCGCTCATGATCAGGTGCTGGTGACCTGTAAGGGTGCTGACAATCAGACCGGGTTTCTGACAATTCACACTGCCACTGGTATAAAGGTCCTCGACAAAAAACGGATGAACTTAACTTCAGATGGGTTGAGTGCTACAGTGGATATCGCCAGATTACCCTCAGGAATTTATTTTGTAAGTGTGATGATAGGCACTGAGGTGTTGAATGCCAAAATGATAGTTCGCAAATAAAGAAGAATGCGGAAGGTTTTGCCGAAATTGGTGATTTTTGCAGAAATTATGAACCGGTTTTATGGTTTGTGGTAAATTCATGAACACACAAATTCATCAAACCGCTGGTAATTAGAATTATACATCACAGGATGTTGTGGAGGTAATTCCTTATTTACGGTACACTTAGTAATTGGTAAATCGAAAAATCAGCCCACCACCCAAATTAAACTGATAATTGGACGAGTTACCATAAAGACCTGGTTGGATGCCATCCTGATCGAAATACAAACCGGCCGATACCGATTGCACCGCCGATATAAGTTCTGCCTGCAAACGTAGCCCTAAAAAGGGCGAAACCCAGATGTTTGCTCCACACCTCAGCCCATAGGCGAATTTTGTTGATGAGTTGAATCCAAACTGTTCGGGGGCCCTGAACCTGAATACTGCCAATCCGGCCATTCCACCACCATACAGTTCTAATGCCTCACCCAAATCGGGCAGGTATTGGTTGCTGCAAATCATATAGTACTGAATCTTATAATCAAATATTTCAGATACAATGTCGCCCGTAGGATTTTCGTAATCCATTGGTGCTTCGGAGCTTAGTTGTTTGAACATCAATTCAAGGCCAAAATTATCCTCAGGCATAAACTCAATGCCGACACCCCATAAATTGCCACCCTGCAACACACCCTCAAACTGTGTTGGATCACCTCTTTCCGAATAAACATAATCATCAAAAGCGTGAGAAAGATATCCGTTCATTCGGATACCCTGGGCAGTACCGGCTATTGAGATGCAAATTGAAGCAATAGCCATCAGTACGATTTTGTTTAATATGTGTTGGTTCATGGCTTATCTTAATACAAATATTTATGTTGTGGATGGATTTAATCCTCCGCATGCGCTTTTCTACAAAATTACACCAAAACTCACATGAAACAAGAATATTACGTATTTGTACATGCTAACAGGCCAGAATCAGCCAATTGGATTGTACACCCACCTTCCGTTTTCAATCCTGAAATCCTGAAAAATATCATCAGGATAATATTCCTGTTCCTGTGAGTGAAGAATCACATCAGCCCTGGCCTCCAGCCCGGCAATATCTTTAATTCCGGGCACATGGCCATGTTTGTGTATAACCACCAGCAAATCAGGCTTTACAAATTCACCAAGGCTTCTTGATTCGCAAATTACCATACCCTTATGCGGAATCATTTTCAGAAATGCCTCCATTGCCTCCGGAATGAATTCATCACGGGAGCGGATGTAAAACGCTTTCCGGGCACCTGCCATCAACATCCTGCATGTATCTTTTGATTCATCACTGCCTGTTTCTTCCTGTATAATAAATGTATCAGGATCAGACCCGCTATGTGTGCCATGAAAGGATTGATCGCCCGGCCTTATGCTACTGACCTTCAGCCCTGTAATATAATATTCAGAAGCCCATGCGGTAATCAGACCGGTGGCCAGTGTAGTTTTGCCAACGTTTCTGGCATTGCCGGCAACAATCAGGAGTCCGGGTATCGTTGTTAAGTCTTTCAAAAGTCAGCGTCTGGGTTTAAAGAGCAAATTTACGCGATTCACAGGATCTTTTCATCTTCAAGATAGCGCTCAATGAGCCGCGGGATGGCCAGTTGACCAATCTCATTCCGTTCAGTTAAAATAAACGGCTGAACCTGAAGCAAAGCTGAGGATGTAATATCAATCTGTACAAAAACAGCCTGAATGGTTTGGTGGGTCAACTGATGTTTATAAGGTTGTGAAACCTTCAGGATATTGTATTCAGTGTCGTTCAGGATACCGATTGAGGCTGGAGCGGTAAGGATTTCGTCATTAATAAACGGTTTGCTGCTTTCAATTGAAGGGAAATCAAATAAGTTTTTCCAGATATCTTTGCCGGTGCGTCTGTTAAACACAAAAAACCGTTGGCCATTGATTTTCTGGCTCATCACAAAATACAGCAGGTATCGGTCGCGGATACTTTTTTTAGCCAGTTTAACAGGGATGCGGTCAACCGTACCGTTTTGAAGGGCAAGGCACATATGGGCAAGCGGGCAGCTATTGCAATCAGGATTAGCCGGCCGGCACAGCAAAGCACCAAATTCCATCACAGCCTGGTTAAAGGTTCCGGGATGCTCCGGATCGATCAATCCTGCGGCAATTGTATAAAGCTGTTTAGTTATAAGTGGTGAATCAACGGGTTCTGTAATTCCATAACAACGGGCATACACCCTTATTGCATTCCCATCCAGTACCGGAACAGGCTCGTCAAAGCAGATTGAGGCAATAGCTGCTGCAGTATAGGGTCCTATTCCCTTGAGTTTTTGCAGTTCCCGGGAGGTATTGGGAAATGTTCCATTGTATTTTTCAACAATCTCACGGGCGGTGTACAACATATTGCGGGCACGTGAATAATAACCCAATCCCTGCCAAAGTTTCAGGATATCATCTTCAGGGGCTGAGGCGAAGGCAAAAATATCGGGGTAATTTTCAAGAAACCTGAGGTAATACTGTAACCCCTGATCAATGCGTGTTTGTTGTAATATCACCTCTGATAACCAAATGTTGTAAGGCAAAGTATTTGATCTCCAGGGTAATGTGCGGGCTTGAATTAAATACCAGGCCATGAGTATTCGGGAAAAATCCATTCAAATAAATTTGAACAAATTTATTGTTAGGAGTTTAGATAAAAAAATGTTGTAAAATAGTTGTACAATTAAAAAAATATTATCTTTGCAGCCCATTACAAACTTAATAATCAAATCTTTAAATCGATACTGATATGACTAAAGCAGAAATCGTTGCTGAGATTGCCGGCAAAACCAGTGTAGAAAAGGTTGCTGTTCAGCACATTGTGGAAGCCTTCATGGATTCCATCAAAGGTTCACTCGCCAATGGTGAGAACGTTTACCTCAGAGGCTTCGGAAGCTTCGTTATTAAGAAAAGGGCTGAGAAGACTGGTCGTAACATTTCAAAAAACACCACTATCATCATCCCCGCTCACAACATTCCTTCATTCAAACCAGCTAAGACCTTTGTTGGTGAAGTGAAAAATAAAGTTAAATAGTTTACTGAAATTCAACTGACAAGGCTATGCCGAGCGGAAAGAAAAGAAAGAGACATAAAATGGCAACCCACAAGCGCAAAAAACGCTTGAGAAAGAACCGCCACAAAAAGAAATAAGCGGTTTAGGCTGACATTATGAAACCAACTATAATACAATGTCCATACGGGCATTGTATTATAATTTGGGGTAGTTTGATCATACTTATACCGAATATGTTGGGCATGAATTTGCAAAACATCATATGGTAACTTCAAGAGACATTGGACTTATATCTATAAGTCCGTGTTTCTGTATTGTTATACGGCAATGCCGTTTCAATTATTATCTAATTAACTAACAGTTAAATATTTACATGTGAACAGAGATCTGATTATTGATTCAAATGCTTCGGAAGTTGAAATCGCGCTTTTGGAAGACAAGAGCCTGGTGGAACTTCAAAAGGAGAAGGTGAACAATAATTACGCTGTTGGGGATATTTACATTGGTAAGGTAAAGAAAATCATGACCGGGCTCAATGCAGCCTTTGTGAATGTTGGTTATGAAAAAGATGCCTTCTTGCATTACCTTGACCTCGGGCCTCAGATCAATTCACTGAACAAACTGACCAAACTTGCAATTGCAGGTAAAGTAATAAACGGGAGTCTTGCTGATTTTGAAAACGAACCTGATATTGAAAAATCAGGCAAAATTTCAGATGTGCTTACCGTTAACCAGTCCATACTGATCCAGATTGCCAAGGAACCCATCTCCACAAAAGGACCAAGGGTTTCTTCAGAAATTTCATTTGCAGGGCGTTACCTTGTTCTTGTACCATTTTCAAACAGAATTTCGGTATCACAGAAAATCAAAAACCCCGAAGAAAGAAACCGGCTTAAAAGATTAATCAACAGTATAAGACCCAAAAATTTTGGAGTAATAATTCGTACAGTCGCCGAAGGTCGTCTGGTTGCAGAACTGGATACTGACCTCAGAGGGCTGGTGCTTAAATGGGAAAATGCCATCAACAAGATTGAGGCAGCAAAACCACCTCAGAAAATAAGCAGCGAACTCGACCGTACCTCAGCAATCCTGCGCGATTTGCTCAATGAATCGTTTAACAATATTCATGTGAATGAACAAACGATGTATGAGGAAGCACGGAATTATATCCAGACCATTTCCCCGGATAAAGTGCATATTGTGAAACTTTATAAGGGAAAAGTGCCCATTTTTGAAAATTTTGCTGTTGATAAACAAATTAAAAACTCATTCGGACGCATTGTCACAATAAAAAGCGGTGTGTATCTTATTATTGAACATACTGAAGCACTGCATGTTATTGACGTAAATAGCGGACATAGAGTTAAGAAGGAAAATGATCAGGAAACGAACGCACTCGAAGTAAACCTTGAAGCTGCGGTTGAAGTAGCACGCCAGTTAAGGTTGCGCGATATGGGCGGTATTATTGTGGTTGACTTTATCGACATGAGTCAGCCGGGTCACAGGCGGAAATTATATGAGCATCTGAAAGAAGAAATGTCAAAAGACAATGCTAAGCATACAATTCTTCCGCCAAGTAAGTTCGGTCTTGTTCAGCTTACCCGTCAAAGGGTGAGACCCGAAACAAATATTGAAGTTCTTGAAAAATGCCCGGCCTGTGATGGCACGGGCGAAATTAAGCCAAGCATCATCCTGATTGATGAAATCGAAAATAAAATCCGTTACCTCATTCAGGAACAAAATGAAAAAAGTATACGTGTTGCCATGCACCCGTATATCCATGCCTATATCACTCACGGCTTTTGGTCTGTCAGGATGAAATGGTTCTGGAAATTTAAAAGGTGGGTACAGTTGAATCCTGTTTCACAGTACAACCTGCTTGAATATCATTTTTTTAATCAGCGTGATGATGAAATAAAGCTTTAAACCCCTAATACGTAAAAAATCACCTTAAGCCCGTAATTGTTATGCATTTACGGGCTTTTTTATAAAAAGATGGCTCGTTTGTAACGAGCCATCCACACATCAAACCAACCAGAAATCAAGCAACCTTGCGTTGCCTGAACCCTTTTAAACCGTAAAAAAGAATATACACATAACCCAGCAGCGGAACAAAAAAAGCAAGCCTGATTCCGATGGTATCAGCAAAATATCCCATCAGCATCGGGATTAAAGCTCCGCCTACAATTGCCATACACAGAATGCCGGATCCCTGACTTGTGTGTTCACCAAGCCCGTCAATCGAAAGTGTAAATATTGTAGGGAACATAATTGAATTGAACAGACCCACCAGTATAATCGTCCACATTGCAAGATTACCACTGATGAAAATTGTTAGTGAAACCAGAACAATTGCCAATATAGAATTGAATGCCAACACCTTGGCTGGCGCAACCCTGCTTTGGATAGCTGATCCTAAAAATCGCCCAACCATTGCGCCTCCCCAATAAAAGGAAACATACTTTCCTGCTTCAGCAGTTGTAAGATTTGCGATATCAGGAAGTTGAAAAAAGTTTACGAGGAAACTTCCAATGGACACTTCTGAACCCACATAAACAAAAATTGCGACGGCACCAAGCACCAGATGCCTGTATTGCCATGCACTTCCGGTTTTTTTGCCGTGGTTTTCAACAGTCGTAACTTTTGGAAGTTTAATAAATGCAAAAACAATCGCAATGGTAAAAAGTGCAGCAGCAATAAATATATATGGTAATCTGACGGCCGCTGCTTCAGCAGCAGACGTTTCAAAATTGTTTTCAAGAATCATATATGCCCCAAAGAGCGGAGCAATTGTAGTCCCCAATGAATTGAAGGCCTGTGTAAGCGTAAGCCGGCTTGATGCTGTTTCGGGTTTGCCAAGTGCCGCAACATACGGATTGGCAGCCACCTGAAGCAACGTAATGCCCGAAGCAAGAATAAAAAAACCAAAGAGGAAAAGGGCATAGGAAATGAATGAGGAGGCAGGTAAAAACATCAATGCACCTAAACCTGTGGTAGCCAAACCCAGCACAATGCCTTTCTGGTAACCAATTTTCCCAACAAGCCAGCCAGCCGGCAACGAAATCAGAAAATATGCCCCAAAAAAAGTAAACTGCACAAGCATGATCTGTGTGTAAGTCAAATCAAAAAGCGCTTTCAGGTGGGGTATCAGAATATCATTTAAACAGGTAATAAATCCCCACATAAAAAACAGGGAAGTGAGTATTACCAATGCAGGTCCGTATTTTTTTCCACTGTAACTGCCTGATGATACAGTATTTGTTGTACTGAGGGTAGAAGCCATTGATTGTTATTTAGTTAGTAAAAATATTGAATAAAATGAGTTTCTGAGTTATTTTAGTATGAATTCGTTACTTAAGCGGATATCGGCTGAGGAACTGCCGGCCTGGATTCTGTATGCGCCTTTGTCAGCCACCCATGCTTTACTTATCATGTCATAACGTGAGAAAGACCTTTTGTTTAAACTGATGCGGACAGTTTCAGTTTCTCCCGGTTTTATAAACACGGTAGCAAATCCTTTTAATTCCTTCACAGGCCGGTCATATCCTGACGGCGGAGCCACATAAATCTGCACAGTTTCGAATCCTGCAACACTTCCTGTATTTTTTACACTTACAGTAATAATGCATGAATCTTGCCCAACCTGTTGTGTTTGCATGTTGGTAAAATCAAAAGTTGTATACGACAGGCCAAAACCAAATGGGAAAGCTGGTTTCAGTTGATTTTTTTCAAGATACCGGTAACCAACATAAATGCCTTCAGCATAAGGTGCCTTCAGCGATGTGTCCTTATAACCTTGATAAGCCGGCGACTGTGAGGCTGATGCGATGAAAGAGAAGGGCAGTTTGCCGGAAGGGTTCGCTTTGCCGAATAAAATATCTGCAATGGCTGTTGAGCCTTCCTGCCCCGGAAAGAATGTTTCGAGCAATCCCTGGACTTTGTTGCCCCATGATCCGGTTAGTATTGAGGTTCCAGAATTCAATACCACAATGGTACGTGGATTGGCATTAACAACGGCCTCAACCAGAGCATCCTGACCACCTGAAAGTCTTAATCCGCCCACCCTGTCGTATCCTTCGCTTTCAATAAAATCAGAAGAACC
>CAZKCK010000176.1:0-8597 GCA_964550695.1 uncultured Bacteroidales bacterium
GTTTTAATCTGGATGCTGTTAAATATTGTGATAAGGATTCATTGTACAACCTGGTTTTGAAGCAACTATCTGCTTTTAACATAGCTGTATTGTATTTGCTTTCAATTAACTGCTTATTGGCCAGTATTTTATTAATTTCCTTGATTCGTTCCGACGGATAGACTTCTTTTGGTTTTAATTCCTGAGATTTACTATAATATAATGTAGCATTCTGGTAATCGCTGGTTTCAAAAGCACTATCGGCAACAAAAATTTGCTTTTTATAAGCGGCTTCAAGATCTTCAGCGTTTTTAATTTCCTGCCTGATACCATCGGCTTTTATCGTAGCCGCCTGATCTTTTGGTTTAATTGTTATCGCATTTTCATACGCAAGAAGTGCTTCTTTTAACTGACCTGCTTTTACAAATGCCTCAGCTTTTACAATTGCAGTATTGTATGCAATCTCAGCCTGAGCCAGTTTCAGGATTTCGGCATCCAGCAAAGTAATTTTTGCCTTTACCTCCTCATGATTTGGTTTAATAATAAGAGCACTTTTATAAGCGTTTACAGCTTCAGATAATTTGCCTTCCTTTGTAAAATTCTCAGCATCAGTTGTGTATTTTTTAAACTGGGCTTCTTTGTCTTTCTTGTCGAGTATTATTGCACCAAGTTCTGCAATCTTTGCTTTTGGATATGCTTCTTCTGGTTTGATTTCAAGTGATTTTTTATATCCTTCGATAGCTATTTCAAGCTGGCCGGCTGTGTTCAATGAATCTGCCTTACGAATCTGTACCTGATATTCGAGTTCTTGTTTTTGTAAAAATGCAATCGTCTGATCTATTTCTGTTATCCTGCTCATTGCGGCCTTTGAATCCGGCCTGATCAAAAGGGCTGATTTGAACTCAGTTTTAGCCTTTTCGTATGATTTACTCTTCAAAAGAAGCTCACCATTGTTAAAAGCCAGATTAAATGCATCATCCTCAGCCTGTTTTTTATCCAGAATCAGCTTGTTCACAAGGCTTATCCTGGTTTTTGGATACTCTTCTTCCGGTTTTATACCGGTTGCAGTATTGTAAGCAATCAGTGCATCATTCAGTTTCCCTGCATCAAAAAACTGATCGGCAGTTTTAACCGCTTCTGCGTAAGTATTGTTAACTTTTTCAATTATAACTATCAGCGAATCAATACTCTTTATTTTTTGGATAGGGTAGGAGGCATCCGGTTTCAGGTTCAGGGCTTTGGTATAAGAATCTTTGGCGGGTGCAAGGTTTTTCTTCATAAAATCCCCGTCAGCAGCAGCTATCAACTGCTTGTACTGTGCCTCTGTAAGTTTGATCTGCTCAAGAATCGCAGTAATTTCTGTTATCTTCTGTTTGGGAAGATCCTCTTCCTGTTTAAGTTGTCTGGCTCTGTTGAATTCAGTGAGGGCTTCATCATACTTTTTGTCAGTAAAATACTGGTTTCCTGCTAGAATGGCTTTTTGATAATTTGCATCTTTTTGTGCCATTTCCGAAAAGATCCGGTCAATTTCTCCAATTTTTTTAATGGGATAAGCCTCGTTTTTCTTTATTTCCAAGGCTTTTAAATAGGCATCCTTCGATTCTGAAAGTTTACCGGCATTCAGCAGTCCGTCAGCATTGGCAATCATTTCAGTATATTTGGCTTCGAGGATCGCAATCTGCGCAAGTGTAGAATCAATTTCTTTAATTTTGTTTGCACTGTATTCATTTTCAGGCTTTAAGTCAAGTGCCTTTCCAAATTCAGTTTTTGCTTTGATAAATTCAGAAGCCGCAAGCAGTTTGTCAGCATTCTCAACAAATGTTTTGAATGTCTTTTCCAAATTTTCTGCTTTTGAAATCAGTGAATTGATTTCCCTGACTTTGGTTGCAGGATAGGTTTCACCGGGCTTTAACAGAATAGCTGAATTGAAAGCTGCCAGCGCTTCAGTATATTTATTTTCTGCAAACAAATCATTCCCATTTTTTATAAGTTGGTCATATTGTTCCTGCTTTGATTTCTGCTCAGTCAGAAGTTGGTCTATACCTGAAATTTTCCCGGTTGCCAAAACATCCCCTGGCTTGAAAGTAAGCGCGAGCAGAAACTCGTCCTTAGCTTCTGTCAGTTTTTTTTGTTGTGAAAGTTTTTCACCATTTTTATAATGCAACGTATAGTTTTGCTCATTGCCTTTTTGTTGTGCCAGCGTCTTTTCAATTTCTGCCTTTTTCGTGAGAGGGTAGGATTCACCCGGTTTTAAAACCAATGCCTTATTGTATTCTGTAAGTGCATTCACAAGATTTCCCTGTCCTAGCTCATTATCACCATTGGTCAGAGCAAGGTCATAATTTTCCTGGAGATTTTTCTGCTGCGAAATAATATGATCAATTTCCGCAATTTTATCAGTAGGAACCTTTTCTCCGGGTTTCACCACCAAAGCCTCTTGATATGTCGACCTTGCTGCATCATATTGCTTTGCGTTGAATTTCGCAAGTCCGTTTGCCAACAACTGGTTAAACTGCGTATTCAATTCTTTTTGTTTATTCAGAATTTGCTCAATTTCAGCGAGTTTATCTTTTGGAAGCGTTTCTTCAGGTTTAATTTTTGAAGCACTGGTATAAGCGGTTTTGGCATTAATGTAATCAGCACTGTTAAAGCTTGATTCAGCACTTAAAATCAATGCTTTATATTGATCTTCACTTTTTTCAACAGCAGCAATTCGTGGTTGAAGCTCTTTAATTTTGTCTTTTGGATATTTCTCAGCCGGCATAAGTGCGGAGGCTTCAGTATAAGCATTGAACGCTTCTTTTAAGCTATTGGCTTTCAGATATTCGTCAGCATTTTTGATATAGTTGGCATACAGGGTTGCTTTTTGCGAATTGTCGGTGGCAATTGCCTGAATCTGCTTGAGTTTATTTTTTGGATATTCTTCGTCAGGCCGGAAGTCAAGAGAGGCTTTATACTTTTTTGAAGCAAGTACATAATCACCCTTCTCAAATGCAATATCCCCTTCTTTTACAGAACTTTCATAATCTTTTTCTAAAGTACTGCTATAGTTTTTTATATCCGAAATATCTTTGATTTTTTGTAAGGGATATTTCTCGCGGGGTAATAATTTGGTGGCATTGCTGTAATGTGTGATGGCCTGATCATATTGATCCGAAGTATAGAAACCATCTCCCAATGCTATTTCTTTGTCATACAATTGTTTATTGGCATCTTTCCGGCTTTTTGCTTCAGCTATTTTTTGGTCAGGAGTTTTTTCGGCAGGTTTAGCATCCTTTGCCATTTGAAATGCCGCAATTGCTTCATCAAAATTGTTGATGTTCAATAATTTATTGCCGTTATCTAATGCATCGGTATAGTTTTTTTCCGTGAGATTTATGGCAGCAACCTTCTTGTTCAGTTCACTGATTTTTGCTTGCAGATCTGGTTGCCCGGCTGACAGTTTTGTTGCATTCAACAGTTCAGCCGCGGCTTCCTGAATTTTACCGGTCCTGATAAGTTTTTCGCAGTTCTGTAGAAGCTTTTCAACAACCTGACCATTGTTATTAAGCTCATTTACAACTTTTTGCAATTCAATAATCTTTGAATTAACAACCTTATCCCCACTATTCAATCTGGCTGCATAAGTGTAAGCTGCAAGCGCATTCTTATAATCTTTTACCTTATATACACTATCGGCAAATGCAATGGCTTTTTTAAATGCTGCCGGATTATTTTGAGCATGAAGATGAACAGGGTAGGAGTAAGCTGCTATAAATAAACCTGTTATGAGAATAACCTTTAAGGCGTGTTTTAAATGAATCATAGAATAATGTAGTAACTGCTGAAGTACAATAAGTGAATACGTTTGATCTGCAAATTTATTGTATCCTGCTTAATGTCCAATGCATTTTTACTGACAGATATGTTAACTGTTTTAAAGAAAATAGTACAAATCTATGTTTACAATTGACAACAGTAAACAGTTAATATAAAAAGTATTGCTATTTACAATTGTAATTTGTAAATTATATTAAATATTCATTTAAATAATTGAAATTCAGTCTATAAATTAGACTTAATCAAGTATTACTTTATTTAAACTACAAATCTGAAATTGTTTTAAATCACAGAATTAATGCATATTAAGAATTGTACAATTGTTAATTATTTTATTGCATTCTTGTTACAATTGTCAATTGTAAACTTTGTATTTTTGTAAAAAATTTAATTATGCTCACCCGGTTAACTTTGTTAATGAAAACGTATGAACTGTCTCCCTCACAGCTTGCTGATGCAATCGGGGTACAACGTTCAAATATTTCGCATCTGTTGGCAGGACGAAACAACCCGAGTCTGGATTTTGTAACCAGACTACTCAACAAATTTCCGGAAGTGAGTGCCGAATGGCTACTATTTGGTAAGGGGCAGTTTCAAAAGAAAAATGGCGGTACACAAACCGATTTGTTTCAGATGCATACTGAAAACAAAACAGAGGTAACGCCATCGATTCCTGTAATTGTGACCCAAAAAGCAAAGGTGCAGGATATACCTGCACCTGAAGAAGTTTCTGAAAATATGAAAAGCCGGAAATCGGCTCAGGAGCCTGTTAAAACAACCAAATCAAAGATGATAAAGCAGATTGTGGTATTGTATGAAGATGGAAGTTTTGAGGCTTATAAACCTTCTGATTAAAATCTTTCGAAGCCGCCGAAAAAGAAATTTGCTTCAATTACAGCATTTTCATCTGAATCAGAGCCATGTACCGCATTGTGCTGTATTGAAGTTCCACATAACTTCCGAATGGTTCCTTCTTCGGCTTTTGCCGGGTCTGTTGCCCCGATCAGTTGTCTGAAAGCCTCTACTGCATTCTCTTTTTCAAGAATTGCTGCAACAATTGGACCCGACGACATAAATTCAACCAGGTCATTATAAAATGGTCTTTCTTTGTGAATTGCATAAAAGCGTGCTGCTTCATCTTTGCTTAAATGGATCATTTTTAAGGATGTAATCCTGAAGCCATTTTGATTAATTTTTTGGAGGATGATTCCAACATGCTGACTTTCAACAGCAGAAGGCTTTATCATTGTAAACGTAAATTTGCCTGCCATGGTTTTTAATTTATACATTAATTATAAGGTGGTGTTATACTTTTTTATAACAACCCTCACATAAACAAATAACATATTACTTTGTTAAACAGAACCTTCATTTACTGATATTTTTTTAATTTTGTGGCTGTGCAACACGAATCCCCATTTTTTTTTCCGGAATCTGAAAAGTTCAAGGAAATACTTAAAAACAAACCCAGTATTGTTTTATTGAGTCATGCCAACCCGGATGGAGATGCGTTGGGTTCTGTATTGGCTTTGTATCTGATATTTAATGCATTGGGTCACAATGTTACGCCAATAGTACCAAACGGTTTTCCTTCTTTTTTGAAATGGATGCCCTCCATTAAATCAGTTTTAATAGCTGACGCAAAGCCTGCATTGGCTGATAAAACAATTCGAAATGCTGAATTGATCATTTGCCTTGACTTTAATGCTTTTAACCGGGTTGATAAACTTGAGACAAGTCTTACCGAATCGAGTGCTGTTAAAATGCTTATTGACCATCATCTTGAACCCTCAAAATCGTTCGATATCACCATTTCGAATATTTTGGCTTCATCAACATCTGAATTGGTGTACAACTTCATCGAAGCCCTTGGTTATGAAGACAATGTAGATAAAGATGTGGCTGAGTGCTTATATACCGGTATTATGACTGATACCGGATCTTTCAGTTATTCTTGCAATTACGAGAGAACTTATATCATAACCTCCCGGCTTATTAATAAAGGCGTTGATCCTCAGTCAGTTCATAATCTTGTATACGATACTTTCTCAGAAAACCGATTGAGACTTCTTGGGCATTTGTTACGGAACCGAATGAAAGTGTTACCTCAGTTCAAAACTGCTTACATTTATCTTTCGATGGTTGATCAAAACCGATACGACTATCAGATTGGTGATTCTGAGGGTATTGTGAATTATGCCTTATCTATTGAAGGTATTCGTTTTGCGGCTTTCTTTACTGAGAAAAAAGACAAAGTCAGAACTTCCTTCCGGTCAAAGGGTGATTTTTCTGTAAACGAATTCGCCAGAAAATACTTTGATGGAGGTGGACACCGCAATGCTGCTGGTGGAAATAGTTATACCACTTTAATCAAAACACGGCGGTACTTTGAAAAATTACTTTCTGATATAAATATTTGAAGATGTATAGCTTACTGAGGTTTTTTTATTTATTTCTGATAATTATTATCGTATTGTCCTCATGTCAGGAAGCGGTTGATATCAGGAAAGAAAAAAAGGAAAAATCCTCGAAATATGATTCTTTAATTGCCTTTAATCAAAAATTTCTTGTTGTAGAAGGTCAGCAAATTGATGATTATGTGGATAGGCATGGATGGAAAGTAAAAAAATCAGGTACCGGATTACGTTATTTAATTGAAAATGTGGGGAATGGAGCAAAAGCTGAGCAAGGCAAAACTGTTAAATTTAACTATACAGTAAGGTTTTTAACCGGAGATATTTGTTATTCATCCAAACTTGATGGCCCCAAAAGTTTTGTGATCAGCCGAAGTTCCGTTGAATCAGGGTTAAATGAAGGAATTTTAATGCTGAAGGTTGGAGGCTATGCAAAATTTATCTTACCTTCGCACCTTGCTTTTGGAGTAACTGGTGACTACAACAAAATCCCACCCAGAGCAGTATTAGTTTATGAAGTAGAAATACTGGAAATCAAATAATTAAATTTAAATTCAAATGAAAAGAACCTTTAATTCATTGCTTTTTTTGCTTGTTATAGCAGTTATTTTTTCAGCTTGTGGTGGTAAATACCCAGGCTACAAAAAAACCGAATCCGGTTTATATTACAAATTTTTCACTGAATCAGGCGATACAGCCAAACCAAAGGAAAACGATATTTTAAATTTAAAACTTTCTTATTCAGCCAAGATCGCTGGCAAGGATACCTTGTTCATGGATGGCAAAAATGACTTCAAACTCCCGCTTGCAAAGTCTGCATTCAAAGGGGATATTTACGAAGGACTTAAATTGATGTCAAAAGGCGACAGTGCATCTTTTATTATGAGTGCTGACTCATTTTATAAAAAAATCGTTCGTGGTCCGCTGCCAAAAGGTGTTGATAGCCTTGGAGTGCTCACTTTCAATGTAAAATTGATTGATTTCATGTCGCAGGAAGAAATGATGAAAAAACAGGAAGCTGAAAATGCTACCAAAGAAGTTGCTGAAACAGAAGTTCTTAACAAATATCTGACTGATAATAAAATAACCACAGCACCTACAGCATCAGGTCTTTATTATATTGAAGTTAAAAAAGGCAATGGTAAAAAACCGGTTGCGGGTAAAAAAGTGAAGGTTCACTATACAGGAACTTTACTTGATGGAACTAAATTTGATTCTTCATTTGACCATGATGGTAAACAACCTCTCGAATTCCCGTTGGGTCAGGGTCAGGTAATCCCGGGCTGGGACGAAGGTGTTGCTTTGATGAGCGTTGGTGGCAAAGCCAAACTTATTATCCCTTCAAAATTGGCTTATGGTGCACGCAATGCTGGTCCGATTCCTGCTTTCTCAACATTATTATTTGATGTTGAACTGGTTGAAGTTGAAAAATAATCTAAATATATAACATTGAAGATTAAATATTTTGATTTGATCTTATTGTTAATCATTAGCGGCTGCATTCTTTCAGGATGCAGCCGTTTTAGTGGTTATGAGAAGACAGAAAGTGGATTGTATTATAAATTTTACAACCACAATGCTGGTGTAAAACCTGCAACAACAAATGTTGTAACCATTAATCTTACGTACAGATTGGGAGATTCGCTGATGTTTAACAGCAATCAGTTGAATGAACCTATGAACCTGATTATTAATAAATCAGATTACAGAGGTGATGTAAATGAGGCTCTTATGATGATGTGTGTAGGTGACAGTGCATCTTTTTTAACCAGAGCCGATTCATTCTTTTATAGTACTATGAAATACAATCGTTTACCAAAAGGTTTAGATGAGGATTCAAAAGTAACTATCGAAATCGGATTACGAAAAATACAAACCAGTGCAGAAATCGAAAAGCAAACTGCTGTATGGCAAAATTCATTGAAAATCAAAGAATCTGAGATTATTCGAACCTATATGAAAAATACTGGTTTTGAACCAGACACAACACCTGAAGGCTTATTTTATAAGGAATTGCTCAAAGGTACAGGGCCGTTGATACAAAAGGGAAATATTGTGACCCTCAATTTTGCTATTAATACCCTGGAAGGCAAAAAGTTATATTCAACCTGGGAAGCTAAAAAACCTTTCAAACTTGAATTTGGGCGCAAATTTGACACCGAAGGTTTTAATATTGCGCTTACCAAAATGTCGAAAGGTTCAAAGGCCAGGCTGGTTATACCAAGTAAACTGGCTTTTGGGGAAAAGGGGCGGGAAGGGTTTATAAATCCTTATGCACCTTTGTTATACGATGTTGAAATTTTGAATGTACAATCAAAAGAAGATATTGAAAAAGAGAAACTTGCCGAAATTGATGCAAAAAGAAATGCTGAAACCGGGCAAATA
>CAZKCK010000177.1:0-8536 GCA_964550695.1 uncultured Bacteroidales bacterium
ACAAATTATATTAGTGTAGTTCCTTACACTTATTGCATCCCAACATATACTTCCGGCTCAGGCTCGGGAGATTATATCTCTCTTGTAAATCTCGGAACCATTAACAACTCCACCGGCGCCTCTGCAAGCCCCTTTTATACGTATTACAGCAGTATGTCAACAAATTTAACACTGGGTGGTGAATACACAATAACGTTAAGCCCGGGTACCTATACAAGCGGCAATAACATTTCGGTCTGGATTGATTACAACCAAAATGGCACCTTCGAAACCACTGAAAAACTTGGAAATGTGAATATTGCACCAACCCCTGCCACAGGAATTATCAGCTTTATTGTTCCATCATCTGCAACTACCGGCATAACACGGATGCGCGTAAGGGAAGTATGGAACAACAGTTCGTTTGATGCCTGTTCAAGTTATTCGTACGGCGAAACAGAAGATTATAATATAAATCTACTCAGTTCTGCGATCAATTTTAACCTGACCTTATTTCTGGAAGGTCTGTTTAATGGTACAACCATGAATAAAGCCCAGAACGCGGCCGGTGACCAGTTTGAAGGGAGTATAGCTGATCAGATTACGGTTGAGTTACATTACGCCACATCACCCTATGCACTTGCCGGGGGGCCTTATACATTAAATGTGAATACAAATGGCACATGCTCAGTTACAATACCTTCGTTGCCCAGTGCAAGCTATTACATTGTAATAAAACATCGAAACAGTATCGAAACATGGTCAGGAACACCCGTGCTATTCAACGAACCAATTGCAGCTCATAATTTTACGACTGCTGCAAGCCAGGCTTTCGGGAATAATATGAAACTGGTTTCGGGGTATTATGTGATTTATGGTGGTGATATGAACCAGGATGGTGCGATTGACGGGCTGGATATGATCTCTATTGACAATGAAGCTGCAAATTTTGGTTCAGGCTACATACCCGAAGATATCAATGGCGATGGATCCATTGATGCGCTGGACATGATTATTCTTGACAACAATGCTGCTGAATTTGTAGCGAAAATTACTCCATAACTGAAGATTTTCAGGGAACTTCTAAAAATCTGTTTACCATTTTTGTAAACAGATTTCCAGAAGTTCCCCAAAATCAACCCTGTCACGAAAACTGCGATTTTGAAAAGCTCATACGATAAATTATCTAAATTTATTCACCTTATGAAATTTAGCTTTTTTAACCTGCTGATTTTGATTACATTATTATCAACAACCCTTTTTGGACAGGACAATAAAACCTATATAAATAAGCACTTTAGCCAGCTCAACAAAACGCAGGTAGTTGATACCCTGATCAGACTAAGCGAAAAACTTGCAGAAGAAAACCCGGATACAGCTTTATTTTTTGGTAAAATAGCTCATGACTTAGGTATTGCAAGCCAGAATGACCAGGCAATTGCTCTGGCCGCAAGATGTTGTGCTGAGGCATACTTTTATAAAAACGAATTTCAGAAAGCCATTGATTTTTACCGGGAATCGGCCAATGCAGAGCTCAGGTTAAAAAAAGATTCCACGTATTACTTTGCTGACAGGCTGGCCGATATCGCCTATTGCTATCAGGAGCTGGGGATTTATGAAAAAGCGCTGGAGTTGCACAATGCGGCACTAAGGATATTTATAAAATTTGACAAAAAAGAAGACATCAGCAATATGCTGAGCAACATCGGTACAAACAACTTTTTCAGAGGACAATACGATCAGGCCATCCTGTATTTCGAAAAAACGCTGGAAATTGACCGGGAACGAAAAGATTCAGCATCAATAGCAGTATCGCTTAACAATATCGGAATGGTATACAGCCGTTGGGGAAAGCACAGGCAGGCAATTGATTTTTACAGCGACGCGCTGGATTATACTTCATCTGAAGTCAGTAAGGCTATCAGGCTTAGTAATTTAGGAATGACATGGTATCATTTGAACGACTATGGTAAAGCTTTGGAGTACCTCTACAAAGCCCTTGAAATTGATACCAGATACAATCAGAAAATCAAAATCGGAATACGTAAAAATGAAATCGGAACCATATTGGCGGCAAAAGGGAAGTATTCTGAAGCCATACTTCTGCATGAGGAAGCACTGAAGATTTTTCGTGAAACTGAAGTAAAAAATTCCCAAATCATTACCCTCTCCGATATGGGTGACATCTATCGCAAAACGGGCAATATTGAAAAGGCTGAATCACATTATCTTGAAAGTGCCAAAATTGCGAAGGAAGACAATTCGCTTCACCATCTTGGCCGTAATTATAAAAACCTATATGAAATTGCTGCAGAAAAAGGTGATTATAAAATTGCTTTTGAATATTTCAGCCTGTTTTCGGCCATAAACGATTCTATTTTTAATACTGAAAAACATCAACAGATAGCCCGTTTTGAAATTCTGTTCGAGACAGAAAAAAAAGAAAAGGAAAACCAATTGTTACTTCGTGAAAACGAACTTAAACTGAAAAGGCAGAAACTGGCTATTGCCATTATTATAAGTCTGATTTTTATTCTTCTCCTGATTTTCAACTTGTACCGGATCAAATCAAAAAACCTCAGGCAGAGTCAATTGCTGCTTAAGCAGGAGCAGGAACTTGCAAAAATGGAACTCGAGAAAAAAGAAGCAGAAAACCATTTGCTCGAAGACCGGGTGTTTGCCGAAAAACAAATTAACCGTCTGCAACGCGAAAAGCATCAGGCTGAAATTGACCACAAAAACACAGAACTTGCCAATTCAACTATATGTCTGGTAAATAAAAACGAGCTGTTGGGTGAAATCAGAGATAAGCTTAAATCAAACCAGCATGAAGAATCAATACAGGAAGTGGTACGGTTTATTAATTCCAACACCGATATTGATCAGGGGTGGCATAAATTTAAAATAACTTTCGGTGAGGTTCATCCGGGCTTTTTTGACCGTCTGCAATCCGCATTTCCACATCTCACTGATCATGACATCAGGCTCTCTGCTTACCTGCGCATCAACATCAGTTCACGTGAAATTGCCGGACTGATGAATGTTACATTGGATGCCACCAATAAAAACAGGCAACGACTGCGCAAAAAACTGAATCTGCTGCCCGAAGCCGATTTGACAGAATTCCTGAAATCGGTTTAAAATTAATGTAAATGAGCAATTAAAGCTTATCAGCATAATGCGGAATAAGCTGATTGTTATTTCCTTATAAAATAATAAGGACTGTCCTACTATTTGTCCTACCCCGAAATTTGCAATTGCATAAGTCATTGTTATACATTTGCTTCATGACAAATGCTTTGGATATGAAAACATACGCCGAAATTAGTTTTGCCAAAAAAAACTATGAAGATGGGTTCGGATTTACCTGCATGAAAGCAGCCTATCAATTTGGGATTACCGGAAGGATGGATTACAGCCCCGAACTCGGTGTAAAAATTCAGGCTGAAGGCGAACAAGCAGATATTGAGGATTTTATGTTCTGGATTAAATCAAACAATGACAACACAATCAAATTCAAATTTGCTAAACATTTGAATTCCGGTACCAAATTTAAAGAATTTGACATCTTCAGACATTCAACTTAGCCCGGAATGATTCAATTAAGTTTTGACAGATATAAAAGAATAAATCATTACCAATAATAGAATAAACTGTAAATCACTCTCTAAAAAAAGCTTATGAAAAAAAATGTATTCTTTTCCGTTTTTATGATGGTATTCCTTATCACTATTCAGGCAATACCGGTCAGGAGCTTCAAAAATGGCTCAGGTTTTTATCAGGGAAATCTTCCGGAATCCATTGAAAAAGATAAAAAAAGCAATTCTTCAACAATCGTCAGAGGTGAACGTCCGGTTATTGATGTGGCTAAAGTACCGGCAAAGGCCATGGAACAAACAATCATCCGGATTAAATTCAGCAAAGAAACCGAAAAACATTTAGACAATGCCCAAATCACAAACAATCCTGATGGTTCCATCAGATTTGGAATTGAGGCAGTTGACAAATTAAATCAGCAATTTGATGTTTTTCAGGTCAAAAAAACCTTTGCCGCAGCCCTTCACAATACAAAATATACAACTCGTCACAGGCTTTGGGGATTTCATTTGTGGTACGATCTGATTGTACCCTCCGGAACCAATATCAGGGAAATGGTTTTGGCCTATGGGGCTAAAAGCGAAATTCAGATTTCGGAACCTGTGTACAGGAAGCAACAGGTATCATCGGAAATTTCTGAACATAAACCTGATGCCATACCTGGCGATGCAGGTAAAAGTTTTACGCCCAATGATCCCTATTATAATGACCAGTGGCATTATCACAACACGGGTCAGCAGAATGGTACACCAGATGCCGATATTGATCTGCCCGAAGCCTGGGATATTGAAAAAGGCAACAGCGATGTGATCGTGGCCGTGATTGATGAAGGGATTGATTATGTTCACCCGGACTTGGCAGGCAACATGTGGCCGGGAATAGGTTACAATTTTGCAGTCAATTCCACAGGTGTTACGCCGATGAATCATGGCACGCATGTAGCCGGTACAATAGCTGCCAACTCGAACAACGGCCAGTTTGTAAGCGGCATAGCCGGTGGAACCGGGGTTGGCGATGGTGTAAGACTGATGTCGTGTCAGGTATATGCGCCAACGGTATGGGGAGGTTGGGAAACAGCTCCAGTATGGGCCGCCGACAACGATGCTGCTATTTCGCAGAACAGTTGGGGTTATTCTGATCCCGGAGTCGTTGAGCAGGCCATGCTTGATGCCATCGATTATTTTAATGCCAATGGGGGTGGCACGGTATTAAATGGTGGCTTAACTATTTTTTCGGCGGGCAACAGTGGTACAGCCGGGCAGTTTTACCCGGGATGTTACAGCGGTGCCTTTTCAGTAGCAGCAACCAATAATCAGGATAAAAAAGCATGGTATTCAAACTATGATACATGGGTAGACATTTCTGCTCCCGGAGGAGAAACAAATACAGTTTTTGAACGGGGAGTTTTAAGTTGCCTCGCTGACAACGGTTATGGATACCTGCAGGGTACTTCGATGGCCTGCCCGCATGTTTCAGGGGTGGCGGCCCTGATTATCTCTCACGCCCCTGGTCTTTTCAACCCTCAGCAGGTCAGGGATATTTTAACTTCAACAACCGATAATATTGATGGGCTAAACCCAACCTATGCCGGGTATATGGGACCCGGTCGCCTGAATGCACACAAGGCACTTTTATTGACACAAGAATATATCATGCCGATTGCCAGGTTTTCTGCTACGCCAACCTTGCTTTGTACAGGTGGTACCGTAACTTTTACCGATGCAACCATCACAACCCCAGCCTCGTGGATTTGGGATTTCCCAGGAGGAACTCCTTCATCGTATATTGGTCAAAACCCACCAGTTGTAACATATGCAACAGCAGGTATATATAACGTTTCTCTTACTGTCTCCGACGGCACCTCCACCAATACTGAAACCAAAACCGCATACATCACCGTGAAGGACTTAATGGCAGATTTTACGACATCCGCAACCTCAGTTAATATTGGCAGCAGCCTTACATTTACTGATGCTTCCTCATGCGGGCCTTCCACATGGGAGTGGTCTTTCGCCGGTGGCTTCCCTTCAACGTTTACCGGACAAACACCTCCACCAATTGAATATGCCACACTTGGAACTTATCCGGTTTCCCTAACCATTACAAAACCGGGGGCAACTGATACTAAAACCATTAACATAATTGTTACGCCTGCCCTTTTTAACATGTCGAATCAGACCATTACTTCCTGCATCGGACAGTTTTACGATTCGGGAGGCGCTTCAGGCAGTTACAGCAGTGCGCAAAACCTTACTCAAACATTCTATCCCTCTGCACCGGGAGCCATGGTTAGGTTTACATTTTCTTCATTCAGCACCGAATCGGGTTACGATTATCTGTATATTTACAACGGTTCGAATATAAATGCCCCATTAATCGGATCATATGATGGTACGAATAGTCCGGGTATTGTTTCGGCCAACAACACTTCGGGAGCGCTCACATTCAGGTTTCATTCCGATGGCAGTGTTGTAGCCTCCGGCTGGGCTGCCACAATCAGTTGTTACAACATTGTTGACCCGCCCGTAACTGATTTTACAGCTTCTTCCACATCTCTTCCAATCAATTCCTCAATAGCATTTACCGATTTGTCAGTAAATGCACCTACCTCATGGGTTTGGACCTTTAGCCCTGATAATGCAGTATTTATCGATGGAACCACTGCCAATTCACAAAACCCGCATGTAGCATTTACAGCTCAGGGCGTTTACACCGTTTTGCTGGCAGCCACCAACGCAAATGGTACCGACACCGAAACGAAAACCGATTACATCACTGTAGGCCCCAATGCATATAACATGGCCAGTGGAAGCATTACCACCTGCGAAGGAGTTTTTTATGATTCGGGTGGATTGTCAGGGAATTACAACTATGAAGAAGACATCACTGAAACTTTTTATCCATCTACCTCTGGTGCCATGATCATGTTTGCATTTACTTCTTTTGAAACGGAAAATTTTACTGACACGCTTTTTATTTATAACGGCACAGATATTACAGCACCCTTGATTGGTGCTTACAATGGATCTATTGGCCCTGGAACTGTGGCAGCCAGCAACCCTGCAGGTTCGCTCACCTTCCGGTTTGTTGCCCTGGGTGGTGGTGGCGGTCCGGCGGGAATGGGTTCAGGATGGGTTGCAAACATCAGTTGCTATGACCCTGCCGCTCTCCCTGTAGCTGACTTCACGGCTTCTGCAACAACGGCTCAACAGAACTCACCCATAACCTTTTACGATCAAAGCCTCAATATGCCCGATGCCTGGGCATGGAGCTTCAACCCTGCAGATGTAATGTATATAAACGGAACCGATGAACATTCCCAAAACCCTCAGGTTACGTTTTCATCCATCGGCCAATATACGGTTTCACTTACAGCCACCAACATCAATGGTTCCAATACTGTAACCAAAACGAATTTCATAACCATCACACAACCCGATTATTGCATCCCAACTTATACTTACGGAAGCACAGATGGCGATTATATTACACTTGTACAGCTCGAGGATATTGACAATTGGACGGGGGCTTCTGAGAATCCTTATTATACGTATTACAACACTTTGTCAACCAACTTAATGGCGGGTTCTGAATACACCATCACACTTATTGCCGGCACGTTTGAAGATTCAAACATTATTTCGGTTTGGATAGATTACAACCAAAATGGGACATTCGAAAGCTTGGAAAAATTGGGCACCGTTGAATTGCTCGCTAGTCCAGACATTGGCAACATCACGTTCACGGTTCCTATAGATGCAAATGTTGGAATGACAAGAATGCGTGTTCGTGAAGTTTTTGATGAAGCTGACCTTGATCCTTGTATCGAGTATGGGTATGGTGAAACTGAAGACTATAACATCAATATCACAAACACAGCCCGGTATCTTAGCCTGACACTGTTTCTGGAAGGGTTATTTGACGGAACATCAATGAATAAAGCACAAAATGGTGTAGGCGACCAGTTTACCGGAACCATTGCCGACGAGATTACAGTTGAATTGCGAAATCATTTAGCACCCTATGAATTGGCAGCTGTACCCTATACTGTAGGTGTAAATACGGATGGAACGGCTTCGGTAAATATACCGGAAACCTTAAATGAAAATTATTACATTGTGGTACAGCATCGTAACAGTATCGAAACATGGTCAGGAAGTCCGGTTTCTTTCAGTGGTGCTGGCATTCTGTATGATTTTACAACCGATGCAAGTCAGGCGTACGGAGATAATATGAAACTTATTTCCGGGAAATATGTGATCTTCTCCGGTGATATAAACCTGGATGGTGCTGTTGACGGACTAGATATGATACCCCTTGACAATGAAGCAGCAAACTTCGGTTCAGGTTATTTACCGGAAGATATAAACGGTGACAGTTCGATTGATGCACTGGATATGATTATTCTTGACAACAATTCTGCACAATTTATCTCAAAAATAACCCCCTAGCTGATAAATATTAATTAGTTTTGTAACATAAAGATATTGCATAGGTTTATGAATCGTAAATTTATGCAAGTACTTCTGAACAACAACTCATGCCTGACTGGTTTACCGGTCAGGCATTTTACTATTAAAACGCAATAATTCAATATTATACTCCTCTCACCGACCTTATTTTTTCTCCGCCGGGTTCAAAACTTGTCCGATGAATAAAAGGGTATTGGTGGTTTGTTCGCGTATAGCGAAAATAAAAGGTTTGTCAACAATCCATGTCGGAGGTATGCTGGTGTAGTTAATACCAATCGTGGTTACGGCAGCTGCCTCGGTTCCTTCTTCATTCACGTTCACAAAAGTGTTCTGCTTTACAAAACTCACATAAATATCCTCATCCGAAATCGGGCTAAGGTCGGCCAAAGCCGGCTTAAAGGCATCGGTCATCCCAAGTGCTTTCATTTGATCGTTCAGTATTTTTTCATAGCTAAAACTGAATTTAGGTAGTCCGATCACCGCTTCCG